>NZ_VPED01000060.1:0-5768 GCF_013417335.1 Acinetobacter sp. YH16031 | reverse complement strand
GCAGTACGTGTGGTAGGAATAAGTGTCACTGGCGTACTGTAGCTATAGTCGAAAGGCTAAACCGCTTACAGGGGAACTTCACATAGGCGGAGCGTTAGGAGTAGTTACATTGGACTGTTAAGTTGCATGTTGGGGAAACCCTCGCAGAGATACAGCCGTGTAGCGGCAGGGAGCGCGTGGAGCAGAGGTACACAACCCAGAAGTCCTTGTCTGCATAGTATGTAAAACCATGTGCGGATACGACCGATGCGTGGCTCCGTCAGCCCAATTACAGGTTAATCGGCAATACTTAAGGGATGTTGATTTTGAATCAGCGACCCTTAGGGAAAGTATTGCCGAAACTCTCTCAACGTTCACCATCAGCCCGAGCAAAGCGAGGGATGTGGGGACGTTGAAAGAGAGTTGAGAGCATTTTGTTTTACAAGATTTATGCCAATACTTCCTAGAGTTTATATACCGCGTCAATTGATTTAATTTTCATATAACAACTTTGTCCATTTTTAAATAAGCAAGGATACACAGCTACCCCTATTTAACTTTGTTAAACAGTGATAGTCTGTGACCTTGATCAGGGGCTTCACCCCCGATACCCCCGAAAAGCTTTAAAAAGAAAAATCAAAGATTTTCCAATTTAAAGCTTACAAAAGCCAAAGCAGGGTAGATTGAAATGTCAGGACATGAACAACAAGAGAATAAGCAAGGTAAAGCTGTTCGAGAGAGAACCTTTAAAGTCAGACTTTCTGAATCAGAATATCAATTGCTTGATTCAAATAATCCTTATGGTTCGATTGCAAAGTTACTTAGACAAGCAGCAGTAGAGAAAGCGACTAAAATTCATAATTCCAAAGCAGATGATGACCAAAAAATTAAAGTAACAAAGGTTGTTGAATCTTCGTATAGCAAGACAGAGCGAGTGTTAATTTTAGAACTTGGTCGAATTGGTAATAATGTGAATCAGATTGCCAAAGCCGTGAATACCGATATTGCAGGGGTAGGTACTTTTGACAAAGTGAAGTTACTTCATTTATTGATTTCAATTGATCAACAGCTTCGGGAGTTACGTCCAGATGATCGTTGATTTTTTTCGACATGGTTCAGGTTTGTCAAAAGGTTGTCTTGATTATTTATTGGGTGAAGATCGAGAGCGTGAACACGCACAGGTGCTTAGTGGTGATGTAGAACTGACAGCACAATTGATTGATAGCAGTCCTTTTGCAAAAAAATATACCAGTGGTTGTTTGTCCTTTTATGAGCATGATTTATCTGACCAGGATAAACAGAAAATAATGCAAAATTTTGAGGAATGTTTATTTCCAGGACTAGATAAAGACCAGTATCAAATTTTATGGGTACAGCACCAAGACAAAATTAATCAGGACACAGGTGAGACAAGGCTTGAGCTTAATTTTGTGATTCCCAATGTTGAGCTTTCAACAGGCAAACGCCTACAGCCATTCTATGCGCCAGTCGATTTAGATCGAGTCGATCTATTTAAGCAGATCACCAATACCGAACATTCACTGTATGACCCCGATGATCCTGAACATCGACAGCTATTTTTAAATAAAAAGAATCTACCCAAAGATATTAAGGATTTTAAAGAGCAGTTACATCAACGTGTTTACCGAGCGGTTGCCAATGGTGAAGTTGCCGATCGGCAAGAATTGGTGCAATGGCTTGAATCGAATCAAATCAATGTCACCCGACAAGTAAAAAATTCCATATCCATTGAAAACCCGTATGAGGGCGCAAAACGTCCTATCCGTTTAGAGGGCGAGATTTATGAGCAAAGCTTTAGAGCTACTGGCGAATATCGACAAGAAGTACAACAACGAATTGAAGAATACAGAGGAACAACTTCTGAGCGGTATCGAGCAAACGTCACAGACTATCAGAGACAGCTTGAACACAAGAGCCAATATCACAGCGACCGCTATCCAACAGTCGGACGAGAAAATAGCCCAGAGCATTCAAAACAACGCCCAGACGGTCGAGAAGGAATTGAGCCAGTATCAAACCTTACTGCAATCGAAATTGAGCCATTTAACGAAATTAAACGAGCAAATACAGAGCCAAGAACAACAAGCCCAGAATCAAGCGGTACAGAAAAAACTTACCATTTTGAATATGGGACTGATTTCAGTAGTAGTTATTTTGCTTATAGCAATTTTCTCGCTTGGTCTCGTCACCAAAAACAAGTACAGCGAGATGCAGACGCTAAATACAGTGATCAACGAGAAGCAAATGAGGGTCGATCATTTGAACCGATCGGGAGGCAGTTTGACGATCAGCACATGCAAGCGACCAGACAGCAAAGCACAACGTCTCTGTATTCAGATCAACAAGAATGCAGGGGAATGGCAGAACGGTTACATGATTCCAATGGGGTACTAAACGATGACGGAATTAGAAACACAATTATTGAGAATCATCGAAGAACAACAGCAACAGTTACTGCAACAACAATCGCAATTGCAGAAGCAACAGCAAGCTTTAGACACAATGCAAACCAAGATTATCCAAGCTTTATCAGCTCAATCAAAGGCAATCGAGAGCGATCAGCAAAGCTTACAGCAAGCACAGAAATCATTAGCGACAATACAGAAGCAATTTCACGAGCTAGAACGCAGTACAGCAAGCTATACCGAGCAGATCAATGGAAAAGTTCGAGAGATGAGCCAGATTACAGCCAACAACGAAGAAGCATTGGGGAAAATCTCAGTCTTACAACACTCAGTCTCGTTACAAGTGACCAAAGCTCAGCAGAATTTGCTCGAAACGTCGGAGATATTGAAAAAAATCTCGTCCAGATGAATGAGCGTAAACAAGAGATAGAAAAACCTCGACCTAAGCAGGATCGAGGGATGGATTTTGGGATGTAGTTTAATTCTGTGTGAATAGTTTACTAATTACACCAATAACAGCGAGTATGGCTAAAAAAGCGAATGTAATACCAATTGAAATTAATCCTGCAACTAATAGAACTAATAGGTATCCTCCAAAACTATTGGGCTCTACAATGTTATAAGCAACAATTAAAAGGACTATTGTTAAAATAATTTTCATTTCTTAAGGTACGTATTTCAAAATACTGAGTTATTCAAATTTTCACATTTTTTAGGTATTCGAGTGCATAAATATTTTCTTATTTTCCTTACAATTCTTTCATTTTCATCAAGTTTATATGCTTTTTCTGATGCTGAAATTATTGAAAGAGCTAAGCAAGGCTATGCAGAGGATCAACTTACTCTTGCTGTTATGTACAAAGAGGGAGTAGGTGTACAAAAAAATATGGCTGAAGCTATAAAATGGTTTGAAAAGGCAGCTAATCAAGAAAATACAGATGCTCTGTTCATGCTTGGTGCAATTTATCAAAATGGCATGGGGGTATCTGTTAATTTAAATAAGGCAGCCAACTTATATCAAAAAGCTAGCAATAAAGGAGATATAGCAGCCACACGTGAGCTAGCCACCATGTATTTATTCGGAAATGGTGTTGTTAAGAACCCCGCAAAAGCAGTCTCTCTTTTTACTCAAGCTGCGAATAAAGGTGATATTACAGCTCAGACAAAGCTTGGATTAATGTATGTAAGAGGAATAATTGTAAAACAAGATATAACTAAGGGAATGTCTTTATTGAGAAGTTCTGCATTAAAAGGTGATAAAGATGCATTGTATCTTATTGAAAAATATAACAAAGAAAATATAGTTAAATAAAATAATTAAATACATCATAGCCATGAAAAATATTTTCAATGGCTATGCTCGCAAGCTAAATATGGTGATTCTTTTTTAAAAATTCTTTTTGCTTTTTTTCCCATAATTCAAAGTGCTTTTTTAGATTTGAAAGAGATCCTTTATAAAAATCACCTTTCAGAGTCATGTCCTTAATGCCGCATCTTTCTGATAAATACATAATATACGTTTCTGGAGAGTCATTTAGTTTGTGGATCACAAAGTTGACAGGAAAAACTAAATCACATGGTTGTCCATTTGGATATGTATTAAATTCTATTGAAGTTTTGATAAATAAGGTATTGTTTAGTCCATCAGATGAATAGTATCTAGTCTCGTAGCTTCCATTAGGAAAGTAAGAATGATGTATTGATTTGAGATCATTAAAATCATTTGGATCTAAATGTATAAATGGATGACAAAAAGTTCTGCGATGTTCCTTTTTGATTACGCCATCTTTATCAAGTAAGAAATATGGATGTGAGTTATAAAGCTTAAGATAAATAATGAAAGCAATAATTACAGAGATAGATATAACGATTGTCATACTTAGATTTATAAAATATTGAATTTATTTGAATTATAGTTATGAATAACAAAAAAGCCTAACAACTTATTTAAGTTATTAAGCTTTTTGTTTGAAACTTTACTAGCCGTGCCTAGATAAACGATATTTGACTCTTACAGTCTGACCTCGCTTGACGGTGCTGCCGGGCTCTGGGCGTTAGCCCTATCTTTAAAGACCATTGAGCACATGAATGGTCTATCTGTAGTATACAGTTATAAATAAAAGTTTACATTAACTTTTGTGATTTTTAGTGATTTTTGGTGACATTGAATGATTTCTAGTTATTTACTGCCCAGTTTTCCTAAAAGACAGATTGCTTTAATTTGTTCACTTATTTCCATTTCTTTAAGTAAGTTATAAGCACTTGTTAAGGTTGTACCACTTGCCAATAAATCATCGACAAGAAGTATAGATTTTCCTTTCATTTCCGTAACTTTTTCAATTTGAGTCGGATCTATTTTCAAAGGACGAATAAACATTCTGTCCTTTGTTGCGACTTCTTTCATAGAAAAAGCTTTATTGGGATTATTGGTTAGATCTCTTTCGAGGGAGCGACGTAAGGCAATGATATCTTTTTTGTATTTTGGGGTTAATGGAAGATCTTGTAGGTCAGAATAGACTTCGAGAATAGTTTTTTTAGAAAAGATATTATTAAGAAGAACTTGCAAAATTATTGTCCCAGCCGACACAGCTGTAGCTCCTCTTAAAAAAGAGGCTTTTTTTTAATCAAACCCGAGTTGCGCTATGATTTTAGGGATCAATCATCTTGTTTCTCCATATCTTAAACAAGCTGATGCGTTGACCTGTGTCAAATATTCAATCATTAAGCACTTAATCAATTGCCTTGTCGTCACCTCAAAAGTCGCATCAATTGATCGGCTGTTTGAGCAATCAAACCAAACATCAAATGACTCATCACCTTAGCGTGACCTCGATAATAAATCACCCGACCGCCAAACTCATCCTTTAAACGGGCATTACTGCGTTCAGCACTGCTACGGGTTTTATATCGCTGTGCTTCCGCTTTGCAAAATTCTATTTTTTCACCCTGACGCTTGTTGTGATCAATCAACGGAACACGACCTCTTGATCTCACAAACTCTCGAATATCCGTACTACAATAACCTGCATCCATCAGCTCATAACATGCCGTAACACGCTGTTCACTCATCAACGATAACGGCAGGGCAACACGACTATCATGAACGACCGCACCCGTCAGATAAGCACTGATCACTACACCACAACATGCTGTATCTAAATGAAGCTTGTAGCCTTTGGTACTCTCAGAATACCCTTTTGAGTTCGTTTTTGTGCCAACAGAACAGCCCGTAGGTAAATCTCGGAGCATTTCAGGAAGTGTCTGTGTGAGTTGAATCTGAATGGCCGTTAATATTTTAGTGGTCAAGGTCTTAGGCGAGTTGAATGCAGGGCGACCTCGTTTTTTGGCAGGCGGTTTTACCAC
>NZ_VPED01000059.1:0-6253 GCF_013417335.1 Acinetobacter sp. YH16031 | reverse complement strand
TATAACGTGTATTACGTTAATTTTAGGAAATTTTTAGAATCACTATGCAGATCATCAATTTAATTGCGAATCATTTTATATTGTTTTCTATACAATAGTTTTTCCATTTATTTTTAAAATCTTCTATAGCTTTTTCTGCTTCTTCCTCTTTGGTATAGATAGGTGATTTCTTTACTTCATCTACTATCTGATTGAAAATTTCACCTTCCTCTTTGAAGAGGTTGCTATAAATACTTTTAGCTTTTTCTACGTCTGAACCCATTTGATGAAAAGTCATCAAGGTGTCTGCTGCATATGCAATTCCATCACATTGTTTATTGTCATCCGCATATGAAAAGGAACAAATTAGTAATAAGATCGAAAAAATTATTGGTTTTCTCATAATGGGAAATTTCATTTTAAAAATAAATACTAAAAGATTTCTATGGATATTAAAATCTATAGAATTTTACTTCATTTAACATAATAGAGCTTATACGAAATGCTTTTTAAAATATCCTTGTTTTTCATATAGTTAAAAATTTTTCATCCCCCTGAAAAACCACAAAAAACCGACTTGGAAACAAGTCGGTTTCTTTTTAAGCAAAACTGTAACTTTTAGCCAATAAAATTGATCAAAAAACATTCGTTTTTGCATTTTTTCCTGATTTCTCAAGGGTCACAGTTCAGAAATAATCCCCAATTTCTGCGGACAACTCTTGGGATAAAATAGGCCAACTTTGTAAGCTAAAACTTACGCAGATTTAAGGTTTTTGCGGATTGGTAATCAAAGGCATTAGCCCTATGATGAATACATAAGGGAACTGGATGTTTCCAGAAAACAAGAATAAGAAAATAGCGCAAGGAATGGGCAGCACGAGATCAGTAAGACTAGCAACCCGATATGAAAAAGCCCGACAGGATGTCGGGCTTTTTTATTTAAATCAAACTATGGGACAGTAGTATCTTAAGATGCTAACTTCAATTAATTCTTACTAAGTTGGGTTTATTTAAAAACATTGAATATGTTTTAAATAATAAAAAATCTTAGCTTATTGTCATACTTTAATATTGATTAGAAATATCCATGTTTTATGATTTTTTAGGCACTTAATAATGAAACTCGAATTAAATTTTCCAGATGATTTTCCTAGACAATTAATAGATATGCTTCATGGACTGCACCCACGACTCCCTAAAGGCTATCCAGCAGAATTTATTTCTTTGGATAAAGCTATAGGTAGGAGAGTTGCAGAAAATGTTATCGCTTTAAATGATTACCCGGCTAAAAATTTATCAAAATTTGCCGGCTGGGGAATAAATTCGCATATGACTCAAAATATCAAAGTAAATCACTTTTTAAAAATTAATAACATGTATTTTTGGGATGCAGAGCTTTATAGATCCAAAGATATATATCAAATTGATTACAAAGAAGATTCTATTATTAGGCTTCCTAAAAATATCGAACTACCTTCTGAAATAGATGCTGTTATTCAAGAAGATGATAGTAGGTTAGATCTTGAAGATCCCTTTTCCTATAAGGTTCTTTCACCAATAGAAAAATTTGAAGGTGTGATAAAACAAGGAAGCATTATTCAACAAGATGAGTGTTTGGTTCAAAAAGATGAAAAAATTAATGCTGAAAAAGTAATCGTGTTATCGAGAGCTGGTTTAAGAGAAATTGAGGTATATAAAAAACCTAAAATCATTATAGTTAGTATGTATAACTATGATAATGAAGAAAAAATTAGTGAAGAATGTATTTATGTTCAAAATATTTTGCAGCAATGGGGTTACGATGATGTTGGAGTCAAAATCTTAAAACCAATTAGATTAGAGCATGCTTTTAAAAGTGAAATTGAACAAAAAAATCCTATTATTAATCCCGCTTTAACATCTTCACAAGAGCAGTTTACTGATGAATTTCGAGTATTGGCAGCAGAGTACGATTTAATTTTAGTTTGCAGCGCTAGTTCTTCAAGTGGTGGTATTTTAACTTTACCTAAACTTGCTACTTTTGATCAATCGTCAACTAATAGTCCAATCAACATGCTCACGTTAAATGAGGAAAAATTTAAAGTTTTTAGAAGTGATCATCGTTCACATCCAATCAATAAAATGGAAAAAATATTAGATACCCAAGGTCATTATAGAGGTTTAAAAACTCACACTATTGAAGACAAAGCAACTATCGTGAACCTCCTAGGAGATGTTGATGATATTGCGATGACGATGAATGTCGGAGTGAGATATATTTTAAATAGAACTGACCCTAATTTTATAAAAAATAATTTTCACAGAGGATTCATTAAAAATTATGAAACTACCGATAAAATGCAATTATTATTTGGAAATTATACACAGGATGACTCTGGAAAATTCTTGATTGATATTGCTGAAGACACGGGAAATCATAAGTTAAATAAATTCACGTACTCTAATTGTATTGTAGTCATTCCAAGCCAAGCTGATGTTTCAGAAGTCTTCTTTATAAAACTTTATTAAGAATAAAGATGAAACTAAAAGGACTAAGCCCTGTAGCATACAGAACTCAGTCCTTTCGTATAATCGCCATTATGTTAAATGAAGCGAATTTATTCAAAAATTTATTCGATTTGAGTAATTTTAATAATAGTTAAATTTTAAAAAATCATATTTAAATATCAAATTAACAATAAAGTTGGAATTTTCTTATGTTCTTAAAAAAAATAGTTCTAATTAGTACAATAATCACTAGTAGTCTTGCTCTTGCATATGATCCTACAACGCCTTCATATTATTTAACGAAAGAATTGTGTGCAGAATATTATGCAGACTGTATTGATGTCTATGGGTCTGCTGGTAGCGGTGGAATGTCAGAGTGTGGAAACTCTTTAAATACATGCATCACTACAGGTGATTGGAATCCACCAAATCTTCCTGTACCATCATCGGATAGATTATTAAACCTTTTTAGTTCAGAAACTAGAGAAGCTACAACAAGATATACCACGGCCTAATAAATCAGGATCTCAATGTAATATGATTGGGATCCTTACCAACATATATAGAAGAGAAAAATGGATCAATTAAAAAAAATAAATGATGATTTGTATCAAGCTGCAATATTATTAGACAGTATTCCTAGTAAGATTCAATCAGATCCATCACTAGAAAATAGAGAAAATATCTTACTGATAGGAAAAGCTCTCAGTCATATTTTTGAACTCCAAAATAATATTTATAAAATTCGCCCTGATTTAAAAAATAATAATCAGTAATAACAGTTATTTATAGTATTTTTTAAGAAAGATAGCGGCTCATTTGAGAATATAAAAGTAATATTCTATTTGTAATAGTTTCTCTGAAATTAACATAATACGGATTATACGAAACGAGAGTTATCAGCTCTCGTTTTTTGATACAGAAACTGCTAGAATCCTTATACGCCATTGACGTACAAAGAATCTATGTTATTCATTGAAACCAGCATCTTTACCAAGCAAATCAAAGACCTTGTATCTGATGAGGAATATCGTCAACTTCAACAAGATCTATTGGTTCAGCCTGATAAAGGTGACTTGATCAAGAATGGCGGTGGCATTCGAAAAGTACGTTGCGCTCAAGGTAATAAAGGCAAAAGTGGCGGTATCAGAGTAATTTACTATTGGGTAAATGAGGATGATCAAATCTTTTTCTTGGTGGCTTATCCAAAATCTGTAAAAGATAATCTCACGGATAAAGAAACCGCCATTCTGCGCCAACTCGTGAAGGAGCAATTTCATGGATAACAACTTATTTGATGACTTAGTTGCTTCGATTAAAGAAGCTGGAGCAATCAAACGCAAAGAGATCCAAGCAAGTCGAACAACCGAACTTGAATTACCTGATATTAAGGAAGTCCGAGAAAAAACTGGTTTAAGTCAAAGCGAATTTGCTGCACGTCTCCACATCAGTCATCGCACCCTGCAAAACTGGGAACAAGGCCGACGCTATCCGACAGGACCAGCGGCAACATTAATTCGAATCTTAGATGCACATCCTAGCCTTATTTAAAAAAATGCATTAAAAATGGGAGCTTAGCTCCCATTTTTTGACTTCGTATAACGTGTATTATGTTAATTGTAGGAAATCTTAAATATATTTTCTTAGATGTTTTTCAAGAATGTTAGAAAGTATTGTAGATGAATGAATTATCCTATCTATTAGCTCTTCCGACTCTTCTTTTGTCATTGTAGATGTCTTATTTTCAATTATGGTATCAAATGTAATTAACTCATAATAATCAGAATAGGCTTTAAGAGCTTCTCTTTCATATTCCTTCAAAAATTTCATCTTTTTTGAAAAAAGAAGAGCTGAAATTGGTCCACCATAGGGAAAATTATTCACTTCGGATTTTAAATAAGTTAAATATAAGGAAACTTTTTTAATATCTTTAAAAGTTTTTTGAGGATCATCATCTAAGAAAACATTAATACATGTTTCATTGGTCTTGATTAACAGATCATTAGCAGACTTGATTGATTTCATTAATAAAGAGTTTTTTATTCTGAATAAAAACACATATACAGGGATAGCAACTGTAATAGCTTTAAATATAGGAGCTAGCCAATTATAAGGAATAAGATCAGGTTTTATTAATACGCTACAAATGGAAAAAAACCACAAAAGCAGAAGTGACGTCCAAACAACATATAGTTCCTTATCCATATGATTTATTTCACTTTACTTTCAGCGTCATTAATATACTTTTCTATTCTATCAGTAATAAGTTCTTTTAAGTCATCATCTACCACTATCTTTAGATGTCTATTTAAATCAGATTTACGATAACCATTTTTACGAATTAGACCACCAAAAGATTCTTCTAGATAAGAAGATCCAGCTGTAGATATACCATTAAAATCTAAAACAAGAATTTGGTTTGGATTCGTTTTTAAAGATTGGAAAAAAGGTAGTAGAACTTCTTCTCTAAATCGTTCACCACTATGTAGACCATCTTTTCTAGCTCTACCCATAGGTCTTGGATAATATTCTTTAGCCACATCATATTTGATTTCAAGCATAAGTTTTACTCGCGACTAATTTCACATTATTCAAAGGAATTTCCCATCCTACAGTTGTACCTTCAATAGCATCTTTGTAGTCTTTTAAACCAGCGACAGATGACCAAGCCCCTTTTCTACTTAGAACTATCACATTTGCACCATCTACATCAGATTCAACCTGCATGATATCATTAAAGCCTTTTCCTCGATGGTACTCTTCTGTTGCAGATCTTCTCCATTTTGTTGCTATTTCAATCAATTGAGAGTCATTTTTACCAGTAAAGAGTTCAATTGGATTAATAGATAAACGATCTCTTAGCTTAACTGGAATAGTTACCGGAATAGTTTTTCCTACATCTGATACCACGATCAGACATGTATTTTTCTCTTTATCTATGCAAAAGAATAAAAACCATTTCTTATATTGAGCATTTTCATCATAGGCATGATTGATCACATTACTGATTGCTTCAGCAATAGCATTTTGTAAAACAAATCTAGCTCTTCTATCTGGTAAGATCATAGCTATTTGCTCTTCAATCTTTTCGTATTCCTCGCCTAAATCAGCGCTATCTCCCGATAAACACTCCCATCTATCAACAATATTAATAGTTTTACCAACATAAGGAGGCTGTTTAATAAGACTATGAATGCCTAATCTAGAGAACATAGCTTTTACTACATCCTTATCAGAGGTTCGTCCTAGTAATTCTTTTTTATTTTTTAACTTATCCAATTGATGTAAAAGGTAAATAACGCCTTCTGGCAACAATAGTTCTACATCCTTAAAATTAAGATATAAACTCTTATTAGCTCTATCTCTCAGCTTTATTTTTCTTATAGTTTCTAGAAATTTTTCTCTATGACCCATTTTAGCTAATGAGATTACAGATGAAAATTTTATTAAGCCGATATAAGTATGTGATCTTTTTTTACCTTCCTTTCTTATTTTTAAATCTGATTTTTTCTGACGAAGAATAGCTTTTTGATTAGGCTTTTTCACAAAAAATCCTTGTTTTTTAGACGGTAATCGAGCAGATATGATCTTATACAAATGAACTAATAAAAGAAATATATAAAAGGATTTAACATAAAATCTCTTATGCGAAATCTCAGGCAAAAATCCCAACCAAGGGTTGGGAGAGATAAAAATTGACCCTAAATCACGTGGCTAGATAGGTCATAATTATTTTATTAACTTTCCGCCTTGCTTAAGAACAATATATAAAAAATCTAAAATACAT
>NZ_VPED01000058.1:0-6420 GCF_013417335.1 Acinetobacter sp. YH16031 | reverse complement strand
CACAGCTCCATAGGCCGCTTTCCTGGCTTTGCTTCCAGATGTATGCTCTTCTGCTCCTGCAGCTAATGGATCACCGCAAACAGGTTACTCGCCTGGGGATTCCCTTTCGACCCGAGCATCCGTATGATACTCATGCACGATCTTCATTCGAGCAACGGAGTTCTCTGTGTCTTTTAGCACCTCTTCATCGCGGCCTGCGCAAGTATCGGTCGCTCGTTCCTGGGCAGTCCTTGTTTGTCTGTCCATCCTGCAATTCCTCATCGCCGTCGACGTCACCGTGGTCAACGTGGCGCTGCCCTCTATCGGCAACGATCTGGGCGTTGATGCGCGCGGCCTGACATGGGTCGTCGTTGGTTACACCATCACAGGCGGTGGTCTGTTGATGCTTGGTGGACGTCTGGGAGACGTCTTCGGCCGCCGCCGCCTTCTGCTCATCGGAACCGCGATCTTCGGAGCGGCCTCGCTGATGGCGGGCCTCGCGGAGACCTTTCCGCTACTCGTCGGTGCAAGGTTGTTGCAGGGTGTAGGGGAAGCCCTCGCCCTGCCCGCTGCGATGGCGACCATCGTCCTGTTGTTTCCCGAAGGGCGGGCGCGCACCCGCGCCCTGAGCGTCTGGGCTGCGGTTGCGAGCTGCGGTCTTGTGCTGGGGTTCGTGCTCTCGGGAATCATCACCGAGTATCTCGGTTGGCGATGGATCTTCCTCATCGCCGTTCCGTTCGTCCTGTTCGTGCTGATCGCTTCTGTCGCCCTGCTACCTCGAGACCGATCACAGGAGCGCGCACCGTTGGATATTCTCGGATCGATTCTGCTGACGAGCGCACCGCTGCTGTTCGCTTTCGGAGTGGTGGAGGCCGGGGACAGCAATGGGGATGTGCCCTGGTCATCAATCGCTGCCCTGGTGGGAGCGGCAGCCGCCGCTGCATTGTTCGTCAAGGTGGAACGCCGAGCCGCAAACCCACTGGTTCCGCTGACCTTCTTCCGCAACCGGACACGAGTGCGAGCAAATCTTGCGACTGCACTGTTGAGCGCGGCGCTCTCAACGTCCTTTCTGCTGTTCACGTTCTATCTACAGGATGGACTCGGTCTCTCTCCGCTGGAATCCGGATTGCTGCTCCTGCCACTTGCGGTGGCACTAGTCGTCGCCGTGACCGTCGTACCTCGCCTCTTGGGGCGCTGGGGAGCGCGTGCTTGCATCGTCGTGGGACTGAGTTCCGCAGGGGCAGGCATGATCGTGATCGCGGCAGCCGCGCAGCTCGAAGCCCCCGCTTGGCTACTAACCCCCGCGATGCTCTTCATCGCCGCAGGAATGGGTTTCGGCCTCGTTGGATTGCAGTACGCGGCCGTGACCGAGGTCACCGACGATGATGCCGGAGTCGCATCCGGCGTACAGCGAGCCGCAGACCAGCTCGGTGGATCCGCAGGTGTCACGGTCTACGTGGGCCTGGGCTTCGCGTCGGCCCTTCACGGTGTATCACCCTATGTGCTAAGTAGCGGCCTCGCGATCATCGGCCTCTGCCTTGCGACCGCCATTGTCCAACGAATCGTAATCGTGACGCAGGAACAACAGACGAGGACATGAGCGTGCCGTCGTAACCCGATCCCGAAGTTCCCGATGAGGTGCTCCGTGGCGACGCCCGGCGACTCGTCAGTCAGCCCCGACCGGTGGTCGCGGGGCGCGCCCTTTGTTGCGCGCACCGCGACCATTCACCGCCCTCTCGGTCCGGTGGCGTATGACTGCGTCAAGGTGGAGGTGCGGGCGCTGGACAGCGAAACCGCCCGCCTGCTGCACCAGCGGCTGTGTGGCTGGATCGACCCCGGCAAAACCGGCAAGGCTTCCATAGATACCTTGTGCGGCTATGTCTGGCCGTCAGAGGCCAGTGGTTCGACCATGCGCAAGCGCCGCCAGCGGGTGCGCGAGGCGTTGCCTATTAAGTCCTGTTATTAAACCAAATATTTGTTAAATAGTTCGGTGTAAGTGTCTTGATTTACATCGTCTTTATTCAAATTGATTTGAACACTCTCATAAATCCTTCTTAAGAAAACATACTGAATAAAATCATCTGCATAATTCTTAATTCGGGGCAGGTAATTCAGCTCTAAAGGAATGTAGTAGTCCATTTTTCTAAAGTTTTTCCCTGTTTTTTTGAAGTGATAACTGACCGCATCAACAAACAATCGTCCGATCTGGTGCCGATTCCCTTTGAAGACTCCGTAAAATTTCAGATCATCATAAAATGACTGCAACTTAGACATGCCAACGCTTTTGTCATTATTTGAAATAAGTGTATTTATAATTTCAACATAGCTTTTTTTAATCAGCTGCACGCTAGGCTCATCAAATCGCCAAGTCCATGTATAGTTTTTTGCACTTTTCTCCGTATCAGGATAATTCTTTGATTTCTTTTTTGAGTGTGAAAGGCGCACCAGTTCAACATTTTTCCCATTTCCAAACGCAACTTTTAAAAAGGGCTTTTGTAAAACAAATTTGAATTTTTCATGGTCATTAAAATATGTCTGAATCAATGAAATTTGTTCTTGTTCTTCTTCTCGATTCCACGTTGTTTCAACTTCTGATATTCGCTGTTTGACTATTTTCTTTAATTGCCCCTCGCTTTTAAGAGTGTTGTATTCATTGCTTTTTGGAGTTGTCACAAACAGCCAAAATTCCCATATATCTTGGTCATAACGCTTTTGAATAATTAAATCCGCAATAGGCTCATTTTTTTTATTTAAACGATAAGTCCTTTGTCGTGGGCTTAAATCTAAAGAATATTTTTGGCTGAGTTTTTTTATGAGTTTTTGGATTTTATCTGCAAACATCGTGTTATCAGATTCAATAGTAAAGTGACTATAGAAATACGCACCGTTTGCAACTTTATCTACAATTTTTTGCGCTGTATAACGACTGTTCGGGCTGTAATGAATCATTTTATTGTTACCAAGCAATATTTGTTCAATTGTCATCAAACAATATTCTAAAAAGTCCTATGTAATCAAGCAATATTTATTCTAACTAAAAGCTATATTTTATAATGCTTTCAACGATTTTGATTTTTTACCAATGCCAAAGGCATTGGTCGGACTTAATTGACACAATTTGTCATCGTGCAATCAAGTGGTTCCTAGGTGACGGAATTTACATCTGTTTTTGCTTGGTTTATAGTCGCAATATTCATTGACTTAAAGCAGTCTGACCAACTGCCTGACCATTTTCGTTTTAGCGATTTTGAGCAGGCAACAGCCTGCTTAAAGCCATGTTTTTTTAGATAGCGCACAATTCAGAACTAGCCATTTTGAGTTGACCGATTGAGCGTACTACTGGAGAAATCCCGTTCGGTACGATCTGATGGGCGCTAGGGAGTTGTAATACTCCTTTTCGATCCAATCCGTTGTAAACGGGGTTGGGCGACAAGGACACGGGAGCCTATAAACAATCGAATGATTGTGAAGTGGTCGTGAGGTTAGATATAGCCTGACTAGATACAATTTTTTTTGTATTGAAACCCTGTTTTAACGATTACCGTGAGACCCTGACAGGATGTTAAGGGTCACTAATAACGGCAATGTGTTGCGGCAAATGCACTCTAAGAGGGAAGCGCAGCTCATTGGCACAACTGATGGCGTTTGAGGTAACAGCAATGTTACAGGCTAGCTGAGGAGAAATCTGGAAGCAGCGGCACCACTGAGTGAGATCATCTCAAGCAAAGTGGGTCAACGGATAGCTTAAACAGTATACATCCGGAAGCATAAACCGGAGACACGTGTAGATTAAGAGCCATACGCTCAGATTTTGTCTCAAAGTCATATCCACCAAATCTAAGGAACCGCGTGGTGGGGAAAATGGAAGCACTGACAGACAAAAGAGCATTGGCGTTCAATTGCTAAGATCGTTAGAAATAACTTGGGAATCTCCATGCTTAGACATTGAGTTGTCACGGCAAGGCATGGAGAGGGAGAGAGGATGAGTAGGTCGTATAAGTTATGAAAATAACGAAGTCGATGCTGTATTAAACATTGCGAACTCACCAGTGGCGTGGCTGCTAAGGGTGGTAAAGGGAGTAGTGTTGTCGAAAATCCGAGTCGGTTTTATGTTGTTATCTAAAAAAGCGAAACATAGCTAAAAATGGTTTGGTCGCCATTGTTTGTTCTGATAGGTCGGGATTGGTCTCCCGATCTAAGTCAGGACTAAGCAAACGTTAATGAAAGAAAAGAAAATACGGCAGCATAGTCTTGTGTACTGCATGATTTTTTTCATAGTTTCAATTCTAACTAATTGAATATTTAACTAATTTAGAAAAATTAGCGGGAGTCCTCGTTAAGATGAGTTTTTTCCATTCTTTAGTATAAAGAACGACGTATTGTGATAATGACTTGGGTATTTGCCTACCCATGTTCTACTCGACAAACAACGTGAACTCTACGAAAGTGAGATATGACTCCCTCGGTTGCGGCAAAACAACTAAACGAGGTGAGTTCCTAAATCTCTCTATTTTGCTTTCTAAGGCACTTTAATTTACTTCATGTAGGTAATATCAAAAAAACACCTAAAGTAGCTAAAAACCCTTATTTTTTGCATTTAAACGGTATATTTAACGAGTGTCTACGAGTGACACAAAGAAAAGTTGAGCCTCGACCCTCTGAAAAACTGCTTTAAAAAAATAAAAAAGACAAAAGGAATTAAATCAAATGCTGGTATTTGCACCTAGACCGAGCGAAGCGAGCAAAAAAGCTCTATGAGCGAAGCGAATTCATAGCCGCTTTTGCTTTTTTGAATCCTCGAAAGCAGTCACCAAAAAACAGCCCCCAAGACCGAGTGAAACGAGGTCAAAATGCCACGAGCGAAGCGAGTGCCATAGGGCTGTTTTTCACTCCCCTGCTCCTTTTTATTCTTTTAAGAAGCTTTTAAATACTTTTAGCCCCCCCTCAAAGCCACGTGTAACATGGCTTTCAAACTTTAAAAAAGTACAAACGCCAAGTATTAAAGTACAAACGCCAAGTTAAACACTGTTTAAAAAGTACAAACGCCAAGTTTAAAAAGTACAAACGCCAAGTATTAAAGTACAAACCTATGTATGTACTTTAATTTGTAAAAAAGTATTGACTCAAACAATGTACTTAGTATAAAAACAAACCGATTTATTATTTTTGAGCTGTTTATATGGCTGTAGATCTAAAGAAACATTATCCGAAAGATTGGGTTGTCTTACAAAACCGAGTTGCTGAATGCTTTCGTGGAATGAGCCTTGATGAAAAACGTCTTTTTATCATGTCTACGCCGCTTGCTAGAACAACACAAATATCAAGTAATGAACCTATTTTTATCTCATCTCATGAATTTTCACGTGAGTGTAATGTCGATCTTTCAACCGCATACACAGCACTAGAAACAGCGTCAGAGCGTCTTTTTACCCGATTTTTCGGATATACAGCACAAAATGGGGATCGGGTGAAAATAAGATGGTTGAACAAGGTTGTTTATAAAGTAGGGCAAGGGGGTTCAGAACTCTACTTTACTGATGAAGTCCTTCTTCTTCTTAGGGAGTTTGATGCTTTAAATCCTTATACAAAATATAAAAAAGAGGTTGTATTACGGCTCCGGAAAGACTACTCACTAGACATCTATCACTTAGCTAAGAAACATCAGGTGATGGGCGGTTTTCAAATCAGCCTTAATGATCTTTTTGAACAGCTTGGCTTACCTGAGTCGTATCAAGATTTAAGTAATTTAAAAAAAAGGGTAATTAAACCCTCATTAGATGAAATTAATCAAAATACGGATATTAACCTCAGCTATGAGAATATAAAGCAGGGGCGTTCTGTAGTCGGCTTTAAGTTCACTGTAAAAGAGAAACCAAAACCTAAAACTCTAACGACACAAGCTCGGGACCCGAACACAATAGATATGTTCTGCGATTTAACAGATGCTCAAATCAGCAAATATAGTGCTATTTTAAGTCGTGTAAGTGACATATCTGACCTTTCTACATTCCCGACATACGATGCTTTTACTCTGTTTATTGCCGGTATTTTGAGAGACCCAAAATCAGTACGTGAAGAAACTGCAAAACGGATATTTACAGCATTGCGTAAACATACTGATTTCAAAGGGTAATACCTATTTTCTTTCAAAAAAATAGGTGATCAAAGCAAGTATTCCCAAGGCTTTTGAGATTATTAAATAATCATCACTAGGTACAATATCGACATAGTGAAATGCTGTTAGCATCAACCAAAAGCCTAGGAAAAAAAATATAAACTTAGACTTAAATAAATGAGGGAGTTTTTTAAATATTTCAGCAGTTTTTAAGGTTGCAATATTCATATTAAGTCCTGTTATTAAACCAAATATTTGTTAAATAGTTCGGTGTAAGTGTCTTGATTTACATCGTCTTTATTCAAATTGATTTGAACACTCTCATA
>NZ_VPED01000057.1:0-6695 GCF_013417335.1 Acinetobacter sp. YH16031 | reverse complement strand
GTTTTATGATAACTTTACTGTTAAAAGAAGTCTAGACAACCTTGTTTTATGCTTGGATATAAGGCTTATTTTAAAATAATAGTAGTGAAGATTTTCTAAAATTAACATAATACACCTTATACGAAATAAAAATGGGAGCCTTAAGCTCCCATTTTTTAAGTAATTTTTTCAAATAAGGCTTGGGTGAGCATCTAAAATTCGAATCAATGTAGCTGCTGGTCCAGTTGGATAGCGTCGTCCCTGTTCCCAATTTTGCAGGGTACGGGGGCTAATATGTAGACGTGCAGCAAATTCATTTTGGCTCAAGCCAGTTTTTTCACGTACTTCTTTAATATCAGGCAATTCGAGTTCTGTAACTCGGCTTGCTTTAACTTCTTTACGTTTGATAGCTCCAGCTTCTTTGATTGAAGCAACCAAGTCATCAAATAAGTTGTTATCCATGAAATTGCTCCTTCACGAGTTGGTGCAGAATGGCGGTTTCCTTATCTGTTAAATTATCTTTTACTGATTTTGGATAAGCCACTAAGAAAAAGATCTGATCATCCTCGGTGACCCAATAATAAATCACCCGTATCCCACCACTTTTCCCTTTGTTACCTTGAGCACAACGTACTTTGCGAATACCACCGCCATTCTTGATTAGGTCACCTCTATCAGGCTGTACCAAAAGATCTTGCTGAAGTTGACGATATTCCTCATCAGATACAAGGTCTTTAATTTGCTTGGTAAAGATGCTGGTTTCAATAAATAACATGGACTCTTTATACGTCAATGGCGTATTTGAATTTTAGCAGTTTCCATAACAAAAAACGAGAGCTGGTAGATCTCGTTTCGCATAACAGCCATTATGTTAAATAACTTTTAGAAGCTTTAGTACAAGCTTGACAGATTGTCTTATCATTATAAAATAACCTTATTCAAATCATCCTCCCAAGAGTAACGCCAATGAAGTAAGTCATTTTCTCATCATTATTTTTAAACTTTTGATGTGCAAAATAGATTCTACTTGTGGCTATATATTCTTGGTCTCTACTTTATATCCTAAATAATATATTGTTTTTTATAAGTTAATCTTCACTATTTTGCATATCCTCTACATGAGGAATTTTTTATGCAACATGCATGTATTGCTTCAAACTTAAATTTAGAATTTTCTACACAGAAAATGTTTGATCAGCTAAACATTACGCTTTTATCAGGACAGGTTTCTGCATTAATTGGACGTAATGGTTTAGGTAAATCCCTATTGTTCAGAATATTAGATCAAAGCCAAGCTTTAGATATTCATTATAGTGGTCAAGTTTCATGGAATATCCAACATGATTATTTGGCACAATTAGAACGCCTTAATGCTGAAAATATTGCACAAGCATTAGAGGTAGATCATTTACATCATGCTTTTCGGCGTATAGAGAACAATACAGCTAGTTTTGATGATTATGAGTTAGTTGAAAATACCTGGGATTTACCACAAAAATGGCAAAATATACTTGAAAATGCTGACTTACCTACGGATTTGAACTTTCCAACAGAAAAACTGAGTGAAGGACAAAAAACAAAGCTGGCTTTATGTCGTTTGTTTTTAAAAAAGGATCACTATCTACTTTTAGATGAACCAAGCAACCATTTAGACTCAACATCTAGACAATGGTTAATTGAGAGTATTTTGGCACACCCTAGTGGTGTATGCCTGATTAGTCATGATCGCCAATTACTCAATCAAGTCCAACATATTTATGCTTTAACTGAATTAGGCTTACAACACTACAAAGGTAATTATGAGCATTACATTCAACAGCATCAGCTACACATGGATGCATTAACTCAGTCTATTAATAATGAGAAAAAAGAATTAAAGCAGTTAAAACAACGGCAACATGATAGCTTAATGAAAGCGAATAAACGTCAATCTAAAGGCAATGAACTTCGTGATTCTAATTCTCAAGCAAAGATTTTTCTAGATTTCAAAAAGGAAAATGCTGGACAAAGCTTAGGTAAGCTACGTGCCCAACAAACTCGACAAACTGATGATTTGAAAAATAGTCTGATTAATAGGCAGACCATTGTAGAAAAAATCAAAGCTCAGAAGTTTGAATTCCACTTACAGAGTACGAAGCAAGGAGAGATTTTAAGAATTCATGATTTAAAGCTACCCCATACAGCAACAAATAAAATTAATTTTGCATTGAAAGCTGGCGAAAAAATCCATCTTAAAGGTGCTAATGGAATTGGTAAATCAACCTTATTGAAATTGATTTCTACCCATCAACGTGATGATATTTTCTTTAGTGGAACATGTTTGTATTTAGATCAAAACTTTAGTTTATTAAATAATGATTTATCCGTAATCGAAAACCTTGCACTTTATAACTCCAATCTTACTGAAGTTGAGTGGAGAAATTTGTTAGGTCAGTTACGTATTCGTCGTGAAAAAGCTTTATTAAAACTATCAGAACTGAGTGGTGGTGAAAAATTGAAAGTCGCATTATTAGCAATGAGTCACTATCCTGATGGTATTGATTTATTATTGCTTGATGAACCAGAAAATCATTTAGATATTGAGTCTAGAGAGCTTCTATCGCAGGCTATTAGCCAATATCAGGGCGCTGTAATTTTAGTTTCACATGATCATTTTTTTGTTGAACAGTGTGAAATATCTGAAGAGTATTTAATTGAGTAAAATGACATTTTCAAATATATAGATTTATTAGTTCTACTAAAATTAACATAATACACCTTATACGAAATGCTTGATATTTCTCTTTAAATATCATTATATTAACGTAAGCCGTTCTGGAGTATAGGGCACCAGAACGGCTTTTTATTGATTATTCATGTTCCACGATCACTAATTGAGCGATGTTCCACGGTTTTATTCAGTTTTAATAAACATCATCCGGTTTTTTGAGGAGTCATTATTTCAAGTGCTTGCACTGAAATTGGCTCTTCAAAAAACTGGAGTCTTGGCTAACCATATGGAAGGAAAAAGCGGCTTAGGAAGCCTCTCTTCTTCTGTTCTGGTTCAACATGCTCCGGGATAGGAATACGCTTATTGTCTTGCTGAGGAGTAGTCAATTCGTCATAGTTCGTTGCTAGTTCCGACCGAGGATCCGTTGCTATATCCTGTTTAAAGCTCTGATCGGTAAAGGTAGTCATATTGGCTTTTGGTGCTTCTAGTAAGCGCTGCATAGCTTCAATCTGTTCTTGATAAAACGATTCACGTTCTAAAGATTGATTTTCTCTCTGTATTGCCTGATTTAATTGTTTTTCCAGTATGTCAACTTGACGTTTTAGTAAGTCAACTTCTGTCAAGTTTTGACTGTTAATTGATTGACTTTGATTGACTGTATCCTCTTTTTTTTGTGGTTCCCCAAAAACTCTTAGGGCCTCTGAAAAGTCAATTAATCCATCAGATCCTTTAGATAAATTTCCTTTGTTTATATGTGCATATATGGCTTGTCTTGAATATCCATAAAGCTTAGCTAACTCTGAAACTGACAGTTTTTTCATTATGTAAACCAGTTTTCAACTTGTGTTAATACCTGACTGTTAACTTAACAATTTCAATTAACAATGTCATTGAAATCCTAATTTTCTGAGTAAAGGAAGTAATTCCTTAAATTTCTCTGCATCTTGCAGCATGGCAGCTATACGTACAGCAAACTGCTGATAGCTTTCTGTGCCTTGTGAATATTTACTCATCTCAGGAAGCTCTGAGAGCTTGTTGGCGAATAGATGGCGTTGTTTATCTGTTATTTTTGAAAAGAGGTCTAATGTATTCGGATCTCTTTTAGATTCGACTGAATGCGTGGCTGATTTTTTCTGTTTAAAGCTAAATGAAAAACCAGTAATAGATCTACCTGTTTTATGCTGTTCAACTTTGACAATAATATCGGTATGTTCATTTACTTGTTTTAATGCAATGTCTAAAACATATTTTTTAAAATCATACATTCGTTTGTATTCAGTCTCGAGTACACCTATTTTTTGTCTAAAATCATACATAGTTATGAGAGGCGTTTTTCCAGTACTACGCCATGCAATCAATATTTCATATAAACGAACAGCATAAGCACTTGTTAAATTACTTATTTGTTGTATTTCATACTTTGTAAATTGTTCTTCTAACCTAGTAATTAAAGGCACAATAGCAGGGGCAAAAATAAGTCTAACGACAGCTTCATTATCAATATAAGCCACCTCGCTCACCCATCTTGATTTGTGATTAATAGTGTTACCTTTTTCACTAAGACTCTGATAACTGAATTGTCTTGCAAACAAGTCATCGCAAGCATCTTTTAACGCCTGATAAGCCGTATTTCGATGTACACCAAACTGATTAATATAACTTTCAGCATGAACTGTTAGTGGATCATTAGCATTTATCCCTTTACCCGATTCCCTTGCTTCAACAATAGCTAGGAGAATTAACCTCTGTTCAACTAGATCGAGGTTATAACTGGCATTGATTAAGGCGTTATCTTTAACAACTAGTTCTGTTTTCATATGAAAAGATTATATTTTTAATTCAATAAGACGAGGTTATATAATTATCTCGCTTAATGCAAGGTAAACCTCGTTTTAATGCAAGGTAAACCTCGTTTTAATGCAAGGTAAACCTCGTTTTAATGCAAGGTAAACCTCGTTTTAATATCTCTAGAACCATTATGAATAAAGGATTACAGCTTAATTAAAAGCATTTAAAAGCTTAAAAATAATTAAAAGCCCAGGGAGTAAAAAATTGCCCTTGGTTTTCGCTTCGCTCAAACTCTATTGAATCTCGCTTTCGCTCGATTCGTCGGGGCAATTTTTGGTTCATATTTTCGTGAATTTGAGAAAAAGCAAAAGCAAGATCAAAAGCAGCTCGGAATTCGCTTCGCTCATGAGCTTTTTTTCTCGCTACGCTCGGTTTAGGAATCAAATTTGGAAAGTTCGCACCCATTCGGGATGCTCTGTAAAGCAGGTGATTGATGGATAGGGAGCTTGTAATCAGGGAAAGGGATGGGCAAATTTTCTCAGTTCGCTCGTAGACACTCGCTCTGTTTAGCGACTCATGCCACGAGATTTCATTTTAGGCGCATGTTGCTGTGCTTTGAGCTGTTGTTCCTGTCTGAGTTTCATCTGTTGTTCTGCTTTGATCTCATCCACACATTTTTTAATGACTTGATAGGATGGGTATAGAGTCTGGTATTGCTTGGCTTTGGCTGGATGTTGTTGTTGGTACTGCTTCCAGGCATGTTCTTTGAATTTGTCATTTTCCAATAAATCCTTCACACCATGTTTTTTCTGGTGTTCATGCTGACCTTTCAGCTTTTTGTGCTCCTGGTAAATCGCATCACGTTGGGCTTCCCAGGCTTTTTTTCCAAACAGTAAGGGTTTGTTCTGAGTTAATTCGTTGTGTTGATCGACCAGGCTTTGCAATTTGTCATGACTTTGCTTGAGTCCGCTTTTCACGATCTCCTGGGCAAGCTGCTGATTGAACTCATTTTGATGTTTGTGGTGCTTGGTCAGGGTTATTTCGGCTTGTTTGAGATTACGCTGCATGAAATCCAGGTCTAGATTCGCGTCTTTTGCGCTGATTTCGCGTTTTAGCACTTTGCCAAGGGTTTCCCTCTGTTTTTCCTCAAACAGGGCTTTTTCGTCAATTGGTGGCGTTTTAGCGCTATTTTTGATTTGGATCTGCTGTTCTGTTTTCAGTGTGCTGAGTTTGATCTCATTTTCAGCAATCAGCAGATCCATATTTTTGCTGTATTGCAGCTGAGCCTGATTTCTCTGTTTGATTTCGTCATTGCTTCGGCTGATTTCGGTCTCAATCCCTTTTCGGCGCAGTTCGGTGACTTTCGGCCCTTCGTGCAGCGTGGCTTCTAAACCATTCTCCTGGTCTTTGTAGCTGCGGTGGTCGACTCGGGCAGTGTATCCAGCCAGATCCAGGTGCATATTGCAGATATCGGCAAAGTGTTCGCGCCAGTGTTCGATTTCTCCACTGTGTTTCTGATCCAGTTCCCGGGTTTTCTCGGTGAAGCCTTCCTGAGTAAGTTTGCGTGTGCTCATCAGGATATGCGCGTGATAATTGCGTTCATCACTACCAGATCCAGTATGCGGTGCATGAATACAGGCATCGACGGCTACCTGGTGTCTGTCCACGATACTGGCGCATAGCTCTTCGAGCATGGCCAGGCGTTGTTCCTGATTTAATTCACTTGGAAAAGCGATTTCAAATTCTCGGGCAACTGTCGAGTTTTTTCGGGTTTCCCGTTGTTCAACTTCGTTCCAGAGTCTTTCCCGGTTTTTTAAATGTTCTGGTGCGCCTTCGGGTAAATAAATTTCTTTATATTCCACACCTGTTTTTCGGCTGTAATCATGTTCTCGGCCCTCACGTTCACAATAGATCTTTTCACCTGCCCGATAGGCAATCGCAGCAGTAGCGGAACGCCCTGCTGATCGTGCTACGGTTTTGACTGAAAAGTGGTAAATCGCCATGCCTATTTTCGCTTTTAAATTTTCACGTAGTGAAGTACAACCGTGGATACGGTTGTCGGGGTATTGGGGAGACCCCAATCGTACTTGCAAACGAAGTTTGCATAAGTGCGCTCTTCGAGGAAAACATTACTATACATATAGCACCTTGAATGCATATTCAAGTGCGCTTATGTTAGGGATGGTTTCCCAGGATGATGGTATTGGATTAATGAGCG
>NZ_VPED01000056.1:0-6843 GCF_013417335.1 Acinetobacter sp. YH16031 | reverse complement strand
CCTGAGTTAAGGCTGCATTCACCGATTGCCTGATCGTGTCGGTCATCTTACCGGAGGCACTGTCCAATTCATGGATCACCTGAGCCAATTGTGCTGTTTGGCGGCTTAATTTGGCGGATTCTGCCTGAAATTCATCAATCAACGCCGCCACACGCTTTTCCTGCGCTTGCTGATGCCCAATCAGCGCCGCAATTTTTTTAATCTCATCACTCATACAAAATTCTCTCTATCGTGAAAATGACCAGCCGTCATCCGGTTTCTGTCGCTTCTGCTCAGCGAGGCGCTGTCGTTCATTTTCCTGCTGACGCCGCTGCTCAGCCCAATACTCGCGTTCCTGCTGCTTAACCAGTTCCTGATGAATATTCTGAAACTCTGCCATCGAGTCATTAATCAAGGATTGAAGGTCAATCTCGTCTTGTATCTCACTCAAGGCATCATTGACCAGTGCGTTCAGCTTGTCAGACTCTTTTTCAAAATCAAACGTTCTGCCCTGAGTCGCATTTTGCATCACCTCGCATTTAGGTGTTTCAGTGACGTTATCGCGCTCTGCGAGGGCTTCCCGTAATGTCGTCGTGACATCAATGACGCAGTTACATTCATCACGACAGTGCTGAGCCTGTCGCTCCGCTTCTCTGCGCTCCATCAGGGCGTGTAACTGCGCTGTATTAAACTGCCTGACCTGTCCTGCGCCAAAATGTCGCTCCGGCTCACGCTCAATCCCCTGTGCTTTCAGGGAACGCGCATCAACGCGGTCAGCGTGCTGATACCGTTCAAGATACTTATTCTGTAAGTCAGCCCAGCGTTCTCGCTGGGCGATAAGGTATGCCTTGCGTTCGGTCGGCGTTTCGCCAAAACGAGATTTTTTTGCGCCGCCCCGTTCAGGGTTTTTCGTGTTAGCCCGTTTAAAATACAACTGCGGGTCACGCTCGATACCGTCATTAAGCCGTTCAGAGAACATAATATGCGCATGCGGTTGTTCACCGCCTTCAATCGCCGCTCTGGGGTTATGAATGGCAAATTGATAGGCGTGCCGGTCGCCAATTTCCTGTTGAATAAAATCACGAACAAGCTCAAGGCGTTGTGCGGGTGTCAATTCACGCGGCAGGGCAATTTCAATTTCGCGGTAGGTACAGCCGTTGGCACGTTCAAACGTGTCCGCGGCTTTCCAAAACTCGGACGGTTTATGCGCTGCCCATGCGGGCATATTGCCGGACTCTTGATGCTCAAGGTCGTTGTCTTTTTCACGGGCATATTTTCCCTCACGCGCAATATAATCGGCATGGGAAGTGGCTTTGCCTTTCCCGCCGGTTTTAACGCTGAGATGATAAGATGCCATGCTGTTTTCGCCCGCTGCAAGCGCGCACCGTTTCTGAATGAAGTGAAGAAACGTCTAAGTGCGCCCTATCAATAAAAAGATGATAGGGATTGTAGTGGAATTTGACCTGAGTTGCCAATCATGAGCATAATTATTTCATTCTAAAAGCTGCATGAGTGGTAAAGATGAAAAACGAAAAACAGGCTAAATGGGTGGCAGACAGAGTGCAAACTATCCGTGGTTTAAAATCACCGAATGAGGCACAACGCTTATTGGTGATTTTGCACGATAAAGCGGATAAAACCGCCCAAGAAATAAAAACGCTCTCATTGTTAATTCAGGCAGAGCGGGCAGCAGAAAAAGCACAGGAAGCCCGCACAAAGGTGATGAATCTTATTCAAGCAGAGAAGCGTGCAGAAGCCAAAGCGGCCCGTAAAGCGCGTGACCATGCCCTTTATCAATCGGCGGGATTACTCATTATGGCAGGGTTAGTGGACAGTCAAACGGGTAAACCGGTAGATGACCCCGCAAAACTACTGGGGGCATTAGTCAGCTTGCATGAATTATCCCGTGACAATCCCAAATGGGAAGAATGGAAATTTAAGGGGCAAGCATTACTCAATCAAAAAAAGGAAGATTAGAACAGGGTGTTAATACCCTCTAAAACGCCACAGGAAGTCCGTGGTGAGGTTTTATTGGCTCGATAATGGAATTTATCACCCAATACTGAAAACGTGGCTCAGAAGCTCAGACAGCTCCTTCCTGATTGAGCCGTGAGCGAAGCGAACCCAATGACACGGAAAAAACAGCGGCGCAGTGGCTGGATGGTCGTAGACAAAAGAAATGTTCAACGAGTTGCCCGAGCAAAGCGAGGGAGCTACTGAGGTGTTTTAGGTTTGTCTGAAAAGGAGCAAACGTTGTTTGCGACATCCTTTTAAATATTACGAAGCGTGATGTATCTGACAACTTTGGTTGAGTTATTCACAGGCATTTCCCTTTTTAACTTGTTTTTTTGTTTTTTATCTTGTTTTCGGGTAAAAAAAACTCGCTGTAATCAATAACTTACAACAACATAGATGGTGCTTTTTACGGTAATAGATGGTGCTTTTTACGGTAATAGATGGTGCTTTTTACGGTAATAGATGGTGCTTTTTACGGTAATATCCACACGCATTGATGGTGTTAAAATAAAACATACCATTAATGGTATTAGTGGTGTATATTTATTTAACACCATTAGGAGGTCTTTGATGAATAACCTAGTAGCCTACAAATCAAATGCTCTAATTGAAGCTAGTTATAAACTAACTTTGCAGGAACAGCGGGTTTTATTAATGTGTATTGGTAAGTTGAATCCCAAAGATGAGTCCCCTGAGAAAACCTTTGAGTTAACAGCCGAAGAGTTTTATCTAGCTTTTCCTAATATGGGTACAGGTAATGCAGAGAGACATTTACAAGATGCAGTAGATAAATTAGCGGAAAGATGGATACAGATACATTGGAAAAATAAAAAAGAAGAGATCCGATGGATTCAACAAAAAGCAAAATATTTTGGAGGGGAAGGTCGAATAGAGTTAACTTTTTCTGACTCAATAATGCCATACCTAACTCAGTTAAAAGGACAATTCACCAGTATTGCAGTTAAAAATGTGTCAGCTCTTAAAAGAACATATAGCATTAGGATTTATGAGCTATTAATGCAATTTAAAGCCACTGGAGATAGACTAATCAATGTTGATGATTTCCGCTCAATGATGGGAATAGATAACAAATATTCAAAATTCTCAGAGCTTAATAAGTTTGTAATAAAACCCGCCATAAAGGAATTAAATGATAAGAGTGACCTAATGGTAACGGTTGATATTGTAAAAAAAGGTCGAACAGCTAACGCGCTACATTTTCAATTTACACAAGATAATCAAATAAAAATATCAATTTGAGGATGAATAATGGCTCTGGTATCGATCAGTGAAGCTTCACGATTAACGAAAAAAAGTAGAACAACTGTTCACCGTTACATATCAAACGGAAAATTGTCCATATGTACAGATGAGAATGGAATAAAAAAGATAGATACATCAGAGCTTTTACGAGTTTTTGGCGCATTCAAGTCTGTTCATCATGAACAGAGTGACACTGTAATAAATGAACAACATGCAACACCTAACGGAACAAGTGAAACCAATAAAACAAAGCAACTAGAACAGGAAGTTGAACACCTGAGACAACTCGTTACAGCTCAACAGTCACATATAGACAGCCTAAAACAAGCAATGCTATTAATCGAATCCAAGCTGCCGACAACACCCGAACCTGTTATACCAGTACCAACAAAAAAACCGTGGCAATTCTGGAAAAAATAGCCGGTTGACGTCATTTTTACCGCGAAACCCAAACCGCCGTTTTGATAACAAATCACTAACACAAAAATGGGGCTTTTTACGGGGAGAAGATAGGGAGTTTTGAGCGGTTGAGGGGAATTTTAGGTTGAGTGCCTAAATGGCGTTACGCTTAAGCACCTTTATGTTAAATTATAGTCATTGACCAGATTTTTAAAAAATCAAATAGCAAAAATTATCATACTGAAAACCATCATCAAATTGGATAAAGACTTTATGAGTTCATTCTTTAATAGTTATTTTAATTGTTTCCGTAATTATTTTAATTTCAAAGACCGATCTTCTCGTCAGGAATACATCGCATTTATAATAATTAACCCTATACTGCTATTAATTATTGAAAGATTTACATTGATTGCATCAATATTTTATTTAATAATTTTTATTCCAGAAATAACCGTATCTATCCGTAGATTACATGATGTAAATTACTCTGGATGGTTTCTCATTACGCCATATTTATTTTTTATAATTGCATTATCATTCACCTATATAGGCGGTAATTTATTCGGAACGATAGGATTAGTAATAGGAATGCTAGGAATACTTTCCTATTTAGCACTCGCAATCTTAATGATATTTTATAAAGGTGATATTGGTCAAAACCGATTTGGTAACAACAAAGTAATCAAAAAACAATAAAACAGCAATTCAAACGTCAGATAATTTTGTCATATTTCAAACCGGTAAATTTTATTATGTTTATTCACCGGTTTGAATTGTAATAATTTAAATGGAATTATTTTTTTTCATTAATTATAATGTTAGGGAGTATGGATGGAAGGGTTTTGCAAATATCAACCCATGTCTTTTTATTCCTGACTTCCAGGACATAACGAATATCATTTGTATTAACCGTAATTAAATTACCAGTCATTACTGTTGATGAAATATCAATAGAATTGATATCACGCAAAAAACAAACAGTTCTATTTCCTTTTTTTTTCATGAAGAAAAAAGAAAACCATCCACCAAAAAGAAAGTAAATTAATGACATTTTCTGCTCATAAATTAAACTACTTTTGGTTTCATTCACATCTATCTGACTTACTAATCTAATTACTTTTTTCTTCATATTATTCTCGTTGTATATTAAACTTACAATTACTATATCATTATAACAAATACAATTAATTATTACATTCTAATAATTAATTTGAAAATTTTGTTAGCACATCATTGGGGCATTATTTTTTGTCTACTTTAGAACAGGCAAAATCAAAACCATTATCACAAGATTCCTTGAACCATAATTGACTCTCAGAAATATCTTGCTTTACACCAACTCCGTTCAAATACATATTACCAAGAGCGTATTGAGCAGATTCACTTCCTTTATTTGCGGCTTTTTTGCACCATTCAAAGGCTAAATCATCATTTTGATCAGTTCCTATACCTTTACGATAAAAACCACATAATATTGCTTGTGATGAAACATCGCCTAGTTCAGCTGCTTTTTGATAAAAATTGAAAGCCATAACCTCATCTTTTTTCACACCATATCCAACCAAATACATTTGACCTAATGAAATGATAGCTATTATGTCACCCTGATCAGCTGCCATTTTGTAAAACTTCAATGCCATTGGTTTACTAGAATTAACGCCTGTACCATAAAGATACAATGAACCTAAAATACTCTGAGCTTCTACATTACCTTGATTTGCAGCCTTTTGATACCATTCAAAAGCGATGTGCTTATCTTGCTTTACACCATCCCCCTCTGAATACATATCAGCAATTTTCATTTGAGCTAAACTATCGCCATTCTCAGCAGACTGACATAAAGAAAAATCTTTAATCCCACAATCACTAGCTAAAACGGATAATGGAAATAAAAAGAACAATAAAAACAATAACTTCATTAAAACCCCATATATGAAAACAGAAATAACTATGGAATAATATTATTAAGGGTTTTACGCCAGAAACCCCAGAAAATTCCGTAACTAAAGACCATCTAAGTTGGATGATATTCGGGTTGATGTGAAATCTCCGAATGGAACACATACTTTAGGAACAGATGTAACACCAGTAAAAGCGGTTAATTTAATTGAAGAATGGCTAACTAAGCAAGGGTTAATGTAATGTCTAATGATAACTTAAATGAATTGTTAATGATAATTAACGAACCTAAATTTTTTGATTTTTTATTACATATAAATATTGATGACGCATTAGATAAAAGAGATGGCGATGAGTTTGAAAAACAGTGGCTAAATAGTTTTAATAAAATAAAAAATATATGTTTTCCTGACGATTGCATCGAAATAATAAATAGGATAAGAGAAGCTTCATTTAAGTTATCATTTAAAGTTTGTGGAGATAGTGATGTTTCCGCTTATATATCAGATGATTTTGAAATGATATCTAAGTGCCTGTTACTGAATGATTCTGAGGGTTGGCCTCTTAGTTACTTATTAAATAGATATTTAAAAGGTGAGTCTCCAGGGTAGTATGGTAAGTACTTGCTGGATTAAATATGCTCATATTTAATCAGTAAAAACTGAAAGATCTTTCAACCTTCCGGCTCATTAGCAGATGAATAGGTTGAATGAGGGCGAACCGCTCAAAACCCCCTCGCTACTTTGACGACTTGCACGGGAAAACGGCGTATTCAGCGCCGTTTTTTTATTGTTTGATAATCAGATAGGTGTCTTTTTTATCACCATATGACTGCCTTGTATCCACTTTCACACAAGGTTTTCCGTCACACGTGGAGATATCAGCCAGCGGGGCTTTTTTTTGCCAGACCGCTTCCATGCGCTGCATTTTTGCAATTCGGTCATAACCACTGTCGATAAAATAAAACATCCCCCAGAGACAGCCCCCCATAACAGCAACCATTGTCAGGGCGATATAAATCGCGGATTTCCACGTATAACGTGACATTTCACGTCGCATTGCACTCACGGATTCATTAGCTGCTGTAACCACCTGATTCAGCGCATTGACGGCGGGTTTCTGCTGCGCCAATCCCGTTTGTTTGAGTTCTTTTTCAACCTGAGTTAAGGCTGCATTCACCGATTGCCTGATCGTGTCGGTCATCTTACCGGAGGCACTGTCCAATTCATGGATCACCTGAGCCAATTGTGCTGTTTGGCGGCTTAATTTGGCGGATTCTGCCTG
>NZ_VPED01000055.1:0-6886 GCF_013417335.1 Acinetobacter sp. YH16031 | reverse complement strand
TGAAATACGGTATTCTGATGTGACAAAACCTGAATCCTGGTCGTTAAAGTGTTTGTTTGCACTCATATTTTAACTGTTAGGACTCAGGTTTTTTTATTTAAAGCAAACTATGGGACAGCAGTGGCCTCAGCTCTCTTTTTTTCACTATAGAATCTTAGAAAATACGAGTTTTATCTTTTTCTGCTTTTGGCAATTTTGCTGCAATTTTCTGGGCAATGGCCATATAACTTTCAGCAGCATCATCTCCAGCAATCACTGAAGGCTTACCGGCATCGGCATTTTCACGAATCACTGCCTTCAAAGGCAAGCGGCCGAGCAATGGAATATTGTATTGCTCTGACAGTTTATCACCGCCGCCTGTACCAAAGATCTGTTCTTCATGACCGCAGTTCGAGCAGATATGGGTCGACATATTTTCGACTACCCCCATCACTGGAATCTGCACACGGTTAAACAGTTCAATACCTTTAGTTGCATCCAGCAATGCCACATTTTGCGGTGTGGTCACAATCACTGCACCCGTTACCGGAATACGCTGAGCAAGCGTTAACTGGATATCACCTGTACCTGGCGGCATGTCAATCATCAGAACATCCAGATCTGGCCATAAGGTTTGATTGAATAGCTGCATCAAGGCACCTGTTGCTTTCGGACCGCGCCAAGCAACCGGCGTATTATTATCACCTGTTAAGTGACCAATCGACAGCACTGCCATACCATAAGCATCGAGTGGGACAAACTGCTCGGCTTCGATCATCGGGGTTTTGCCGGCATTGCCGAGCATCGTTGGAATACTTGGACCATAAATATCCGCATCCAGTACACCCACTTTCAAACCTAATTTTTGCAAAGCTAAAGCCAGGTTCACAGTTGTGGTTGATTTACCAACACCGCCCTTGCCTGAAGAGACCAGAATGACATTCTGAATGCGTGGATGTTTGGGTACATCTCGTTGCTGTGGAGCAGCTTTCTGGATCGGTGGATTATTTGGATCAGCTTCTGCTTGAGCTACGCTGCCTGAAGCATCAACTACAGGTGGCAGATTCGATTTTGAAGCAGCAGTTTGCGGCTGGCTGGAACAGCTCTCGCCTTCTACATGATGATGTCCACAACCGCCTTCTTTTTTATGACCCGTCTTTTGCTGAATCACATGCAGGTTTAGTTCTTTAATACCACATTTCTCTAGCGCATCCGCCAGTTCATCATGAATCTGCTGTAGCTGCTCTTTTTCTTCCGGATAGGTATTAATGGTGATCTGTAGTATCTCACCTTGCACATTGACCTGAGTAATCCGGTCTTTCAGTGCATTACTAGAATTTGGCAAGATATAGTTTTGCAGTACGTTCTGCACAGCTTCTTCGTTCACCTCCTTGGAAGGCGAAAAAACCGATTTAAGCGAAGAAAGCCAGGACATAGGTTACTCCAAAAAATATAGATAGACATCTGAATAGCTTAGTTTAACGAGGTTTTAGGCTCAGGTTAAGCAATCTGTATTCACAAGCCTGAAAGACAAATATGATTTCCAACTATTTTACTGGGTTTTAAATGATTACAGGGAAGAAAATTTATAAAGTCAGCATCACATCTTATTTATTGTTTTATATTATTGATATTTTAAAATTTTAAATAAAATTAATTAGATAGTATCCATTAAAAAGCCACTTCATTCAAAAACTGAATGAAGTGGCTTTCAACATGAAATGATTATTTATGATTTTTATCTTGGTCGGTCTTGTTTTGCCCAGATTGATCAGCTTTATCCTGATCCTTTTTAGCATCATCTTTATTATTGGTCTGATCTGAATTTTGGTCCTTATCCTTAGCCTCTTTAGATGAAGAATCCTGATTCTGCTTTTTCGAATCATCTGACTGAGACTGGTCATCGCCTTTCATTTTGGTCATGGTTTCAGCCGCCATCTGTTTCAACTCATTCAATTTCGTAGCAGCTTCATTCACCAACTCACTAATTTTGACCTTAGTATCTTCAAATTTGTGTAGCGCTTCATCTTTTAAATTTGCCATACGATCTTGGTCAGCCTGATTTGCCGATTTATCTCCAGAACTTTTATCCTGTGCCTTTTTCGAATCATCTGAACCTTGCTCGCCATTTTTCTGGCTGTCTGATTTGCCATTTTTTAGCTCATTCAGAATCTTTTCGCCTTTTTGCAATAGCTCTTCACCGATCGCGATGGCTTTCGCTTTTAAGTCATCCATTTTGGTACTTTCAGCTTTTTTATCTGATTGATCACCATGATTAGATTGATCATTTTTAGACGCATCTTTTTGCTCTGATTGCTGATTACCAGATGCTTTAGAGTCTTGCTGATGATCAGACTTTTCATCAGCACCATTTTTTTGGGCTTCTAGGACTTCTTCATGTTTCTGCTTATGCTGTTTATCAATCTCATTCTGCTTTTGCTCTTGTTCAATCTTGTCATGCAGCTCTCGTGCATGTTGTTCTTTATCTTGATTCTGTTTTGAAGTACTTGTCTGGTTATTCTGAGTCATGAGTACCCTCCTAAGGCGTCATAATAAAAATGATCAGCCAAATTTTTAGCACAAAGCATGCAATGACGTGGGGGAATTAAGCAAACTGCAACAAAGCCTGTACATGTTGTTGCTATTGCTTGCAGGAAGTAGCATCAACTTATCTCAATCGTATTTTTAGGAGCCAATTACCCGTCTATAGCCAGTTTTTGTATTCTGAATATTCGGCCTGATTTATTCCTTGTGCTTCTGTAAAAGCATTTCTTTGTAATCCCTTCTGCATCATGTAAAATTATGGCCCATTGCATAATGAATACGAATGAGAGAGTGAATCCGTGCGTAAAATCCTAGTCACCAATGCCCTTCCTTACGCCAATGGCCCGATTCATATGGGTCACTTACTCGGCTATATCCAGGCTGATATATGGGTACGTGCGATGCGTGCAATGGGTCATGACGTGACGTATGTCTGTGCGGATGATGCTCATGGTACAGCGATCATGCTGCGTGCTGAGGCAAATGGCATTTCACCTGAAGCACAGATTGCCAATGTGCAAAAAGAACATATTCGTGACTTTGACGGTTTCGGTGTGCATTTCGATCATTATGACTCTACCCACAGTGATACTAACCGCGCCCGTGCTTCAGAAATCTATATCAAAAACCGTGAAGCCGGTAATATTGCAGTTCGCCCTGTAACCCAGTTATTTGACCCTGAAAAAGGCATGTTCCTGTCAGACCGTTTCATTAAGGGTACATGCCCAAAATGTAAGGCGGAAGATCAATACGGCGATTCATGTGAAGTTTGCGGTACAACTTACAACGCGACTGAATTATTAAATCCAAAATCGACTTTAAGCGGCGCGACTCCTGTTGAGAAATCTTCGGATCATTACTTCTTTAAACTGCCAAATTTTGGTGAATACCTGCAAAAATGGACCCGTGACGAAGGCCGTCTACCCGTATCTATCGCCAACAAACTGGATGAATGGTTTGACAATGGCTTGAACGACTGGGACATCTCACGTGATGCACCGTATTTCGGCTTTGAAATTCCTGATGCGCCAAACAAATATTTCTATGTGTGGGTGGATGCGCCAATCGGCTATATGTCGAGCTTCGAGAATTACATCAAAACTAAACGTCCTGATTTAAGCTTCGATGATTTCTGGAAAAAAGATTCTAAAAATGAAGTCTATCACTTCATTGGTAAAGACATCGTTTACTTCCATGCCCTGTTCTGGCCTGCAATGCTGGAAGGTGCAGACTACCGTACACCAACCGGTTTATTCGTGAATGGCTTCCTGACTGTAAATGGTCAGAAGATGTCTAAATCTCGCGGTACCTTCATTAAAGCTGAAACTTATTTACAGCATTTGAACCCTGAATACCTGCGTTATTACTTTGCTTCTAAACTTTCTGACAAGGTTGAAGATTCTGACCTGAATCTGGATGACTTCGTTCAGAAAGTGAATTCGGACCTAGTGGGTAAAGTAGTGAATATCGCCAGCCGTTGTGCAAAATTCATCAATACCAAGTTTGACAACAAGCTAAGTGCAACTTGTGCCGAGCCTGAACTGGTTCAAAGCTTTATTGATGCTGGCGATTCAATTGCCAAAGCTTATGAAACCCGTGAATTCTCGGCAGCGATCCGTGAAATCATGGCACTTGCAGATAAAGCCAACCAGTACATCGATGAGAAAAAACCTTGGGCTTTAGCGAAAATTGAAGGCGAAGAACAACAGGTTCACGGTGTGTGTTCTGTAGGTATCAACCTGTTCCGTCAATTGGCTCTGTATTTAGCTCCAGTACTTCCAACTTTGGCTGCTCAGGTTCAGGACTTCCTAAAACTGGCTTCTTTCGACTTTGCTTCTCGCACTGAAATTTTGACTGGTCATGAAATTGCATTGTTCCAGCCACTGATGCAACGTGTTGATCCGAAAGCTGTGGCTGCGATGGTCGATGCGTCTAAGGATTCTTTAGCTGCACCTGCTGAGGCACCAAAAGCTGAGAAGAAAAAAGAGAAAGCTAAAGAGAAGAAAGCTGAGCCTAAAGTCGGTGAAGCTGAGATCATCACGATTGATGACTTCATTAAAGTTGATTTACGTGTTGCTGAAGTTCTGGATGCTGCAACGGTTGAAGGTTCTGATAAACTTCTTCAATTGACTTTGAATGTTGGTGAAGCTGAGCCACGTAATGTGTTCAGTGGTATCCGTGAGTTTTATAAACCGGAAGACCTGAAAGGTAAACTGGTGGTGATGGTTGCAAACCTGGCTCCACGTAAGATGCGTTTTGGTATTTCAAACGGTATGGTACTTGCCGCTGGTAATGGTGAAGGTGTTTGGGTGATTTCACCTGAATCTGGTGCTAAACCGGGTGATAAAGTGTCTTAACATTAAAAACTTAACATAAAAAATCCCCTCAATTGAGGGGATTTTTTTATTGCTGAGGACTTACTGAATTCTGTGAAAAATTCGGAGATCTTGGTCCATACAATAAACCTTTTTGCTGAGTCAAACGTGGTGAATACAACAATTGACTCACCGTGCCTGATAGTACATACGCCTTATCACTTAAATGATTCGAGATTTGATCCACCAAAGCACCAACCAACATACCCACTAAACCAGCATTATTATTGCTGTTAGCTAAGATCTGCTTTTCTGAACCTTCCCAAAGAAGCTGGCCAGTTTTTAAATCAACCAATTTAGCTTCTACAGCAACCGTAGCAACCGTTTGAATCACTTGATACTTCGAACCATACTCTTTTACTTTCACATACAGAGCAGCATCAGCGCCAAAAATTTCTTGTAGCTTTTGGGTACTTACTGTTTGAGCATCAGAACCGTTATAAATACCATTTTCCTTAAACATCGTATCGACAACGCTAATAGGAAAAACGTAATAACCTGCCTCAGCAACAGGAACAGTTACTGTTGACCAATAACTATAAGTTGCACGTGTGTCAGGAGATTCATTCACTGGTGGCATCACTAAAATAGACTTTGGCATATGTGCTGTGTAAGTGCTTAAATCACGTGTATTTTTCGGTGCAACCGCACAACCAGTAAATAACAGAACCACAGTACTTAAAGCGAATAAACGTTGTAAATTTTTCATTTCTTCGCTCCTGCTGTAGTTTGACCTGTCATTTTTTTCAGTAAACGCTCCATCAAAACAGTTGATTCTGGATAAACCTGACGTTCTAACTCAAAATACTCTAGTGCTCGTGGACCATTATTAAGATTTAAATTTAATAGCCCTAAATGTGCATATAAACCTGGAGGCACAGCCGCATTTTTAGCTTTAGCCTTCTCTATATCTTTTTCAAGTTTAGCAATCTGCTCTTGAGGAGAGGTTTTTTCAGGAACACTTAACAACAAATAAGTTTGTTGTGGATATGTCCCCCAACTATATAAAGATTGGGGACCACTTGCACAACCCACCAAACTTAGTGACATCACAATACCAAGTAATAAAAATATATTTTTCATGGAATAATCCTATTACTTGGTCGACCATTTACCAGTCTGTAAATCAAGCACAAGATTATTCACTGCTTCACGTACAGCTAAATCTAAAACTTTACCGTTTAATGTTGAGTCATAAGATGCGGTAGAACCAAAGCCAAGTACTTCACGCTCACTTAACGCATACTCACCTGCTCCTTGTACTGAGTGAACTACTTCTGCAGTTTTCACATCAACTACGTTAAGATTAACTTTTGCATAAGCAATTTGCGTTTTACCACGACCTAATACACCAAATAACTGGTGATCACCCACTTCTTTACGACCAAACTCAGAAACATCACCTGTTAATACAAAACGCGCTCCTTTAATTGATTGCGTCGATTTTCCAAACCCTGCTTCTTGTTGTAATTCAGATAAATTATCACGGTTTAAAACAGAGAAATAACCTGTTTGCTGCAAATGAGTTTCTAAAATTGTTTTTGCTTGTCCGCCTAGACGATCTACATTGTCAGAAAAAATTCCACGCATATAACTTGAACGGTTATCAAATTTCCCAATAGAAACTGCAGTTTTAGTACCCGTATACTTTACTTGTGCCGTCGCAGCCGTTACTTGGGGGGCTTGTATTGTTTTTGAAGTTTCAGTTGTTGAACACGCTGTTAACGCTAAGCAGGTTAAAGAACAAACGAGTGCTGTTTTTTTCAAAATATTAATCCTTTAGACTAAAAAAATTCTTATTAACTCAAAAAATAATTTTAACAATAAATAAACAATAACTCCACACAATAAATAAATTAACAATAGATCTCTTTCATAAATCAAAAAACGATCTTCTTTTTGGTTAATATTTGCACTCCGGACTTCTTAGCATTCGTGCATAATCTGCGGATGAAATACATCGATTCAAACAAGCTTTCTGATCCTCA
>NZ_VPED01000054.1:0-7015 GCF_013417335.1 Acinetobacter sp. YH16031 | reverse complement strand
GAGAAAAATCAAAGCAAAAAGAGCAGGAGAGAAAGGACGATACTCGACGCAAAATTTTGCTCGGTTCTTATTTGATTAAAAAAATGAATGACAATGAAGCCAATAGAGAAAAAATACTCGCTGAACTCAACGAGTATTTAATAGAAGATCGAGACAGAAAATTATTTAACCTTTAAAACCTAAACTTCTTAAATGTGGAATAAACTCTTTTTGTTTTTCAGGGTCTATCAGCATGTCTTTAATTCGACTAGCTAAAGCCTCATAACTCTCATTACCAACAGCTAAATGTGATAGGCCCGGTAATTTGGCAAGCTGATTTCCAAACATATTAATTTGCCCATCAGTCATTTTGAAAAACATATCGACGGTATTCATATCTCGACTTGAGTTGATTTTTGGCTTTTCAAATTTTTCTTTAACTTTGAATCTAAACCCCACAACAGTTCTACCCTCTTTTATATTTTCATAAGTTAGATTTAAATCTGTTTGAGAGTTAATTTCTTCTAAAGAAGGCTCTAAAACACGGGTTTTTAAATTAGACATTCGATCATAAGACTTAGGCAATCCTAACTCTGTTTTTATACGATCTAAACTTAATTCAAATTTACCTAGACCCTGATATTTCTTGGCAAGATGATACAGGTCAAAGGAATAATCTTTTTTAAGTCTGAGTACCACTTCTTTTTTATATTTGGTGTAAGGGTTGAGCTTATCAAATTCTTTTAGCATTAAAAGAACTTCCTCAGGAAAGCAAATTGATATTGCTCCATTGTCGTATTTTGCTCGGATTACCCAAGAACAAGAAACTTTTTTCCCCTTTTCATCTGTATAGGTAAAGTACCTACGCAGCATATGCTTACTAGCTTCCTCCATCGACTTATATGCAGAGTGGGTTTTTATATTGCACTCTTTAGCAAAGTTTTCAGCAGTAATAGTAATGGGGTCTTTTTCGGTAGCGTTGGTAACTCTAGCGATAGGACTTGCTAAAACCAATAAACGCTTTTCATCGATAGACATGCTTTTAAAGCATTCTTGAATATTATTTTGTATGACCACCCATGAAGGTGGATAGGTTTTTTTATCTTCCATTTGAAAACTACATACTGAGCAATGTAATTTGCAAAATACCAAGCTGCTGTTTTTTTAGCTATTATTTTTGTAGCTTTTTAACAAAACTACAATAAAAATAATGTAGCTTAATGTCCTCCATTTGTAGTTTTAAATTCCTCCATTTGTAGTTTTAAAAACTGATTTAGTCCTCCATTTGTAGCTTAATATCCTCCATTTGTAGTTTTTTAAAGTTTGAAAGCCTTATGAATAAAGGGTTTGAAGGGGGTCTAAAAGCTTTTAAAAGCTTATTAAAAAGATAAAAAAGGATTTTTTATTTAATACAATTGAAAATAATTTTTTATAATTAATTCTAATTCTTCGTGTAAGGCTGTTTACGGCCGATTAAAAGAAAATAGGTATACAACCATATGTTTACATGTAAACGTTCGAAATACGCGAAACTGTGAGCATAGGGACTATATTTTTATGTATTCCTATGTTAGAGTTTGAACTGTTTGAAAATAAAGCAAAAAAAAGGCACTTGCGTCAACAAGTACCTTTTTTGAAATCTTTAATATCAAATAGCTAACAAATCAAACCAAAGGAGGTTAAAAAAGCCATAAGAATTAATGATTTACGTTTAAAATGCATAAACGATTCTATCATTGATAAACAATTTGTTCAAGTTAGCGAACAGATAAGGCTGATTAACCTCCATTTTTTACAATGGAGGAATCATCATGATTCCAGTTTTACCGGCAGTAGATACACATAAAGCACATATCTTGCACCGCTTATTAAATAGGGTGCCTGTTAAAAACAAAGATATGTGGTCGTCTATTGATTCTAGTTACTCTGCGTGTCGTATTAGCGAATTACGTAGTGATGGATGGAATATTGAAGATCACTATTTATCTGAAGATTCAAAACTGAAAAAACGTGTGCGAGTAAAAGTGTACTTCATACCATCTTTATTAATTAGTGAATTGTTGAAAGAACAGGCAATTCAAGATTTTTTAAGAAGGTTTGAATATCGACAAGCCAGTTAAATAGAAAAAAGGAAGGGTTATCCCTTCCTTTTTTTGCTTTAAAAAACAGACTTTGTAATCAGAGAGAAAAACGCATGAATTTTGATACCAGGTGATCGCTCGTAGGCACTTGCTCGGCTCTTACTAGAATGAGTTTTTTATTAAAATATTTAATCAGTACCGTGGAACAACGATCAAATATCAAACTTGGAACATGATAAATAGAGGAGTTGCCGCCCTGTTGCTCTATGATTCAAGGCAGCAATCTCTAATATAATGATCTTGAAGGGAAAAACAGTTGTATTTCGTATAAGGTCTATTATGCTAATTTTTTAATCCAAATTGGATTCGAAGTAATTAAAGCTTTACTTTTTAATATAGAAAAATTATCTGCATGCTGACTTAATAACTCTATAAGAGGTGGGATTGTAGAGCTATTTAATAAGTATGGATTAAAAATATCATTATGATTTTTAGAGAAAAACTTAACTATATCCTGATCAATATTGGCATATTTCATATACCAATTAGAAAAGAGATATGTACTGATCTTCTCAAGATAAAGAACTTCACAATTTTCATGACGCGGATCTTTTAAGATTTTGTCATGAAAAAGATGCTTTACTTTATCTTCTTGCCCCTCTAAACATTGAACAAAGTAATCATTTCCATAGTAAAGAGCCCCATAGATCTGATTTGCTCCATTAAACTTTAATGCTTCGGTTAAAATTTCATAAAGTTCACTCTTAGAATAAATTTTAGACCTGAACTTACTTACATATAATAATCGTATAGCGGTCATTGGTAATTCGTCTTAAGATATAAATAGTTAAGTATATATAATAAAAAAAATTATTATATAAAATTAGTAATTTTTAGACTGCTTTCTTAAAGCATCCTTTCTTTTATCTTATATCCTTGCACTTTACCTATTGGTAAAATACATACATTCATAATCTATATCGGAAAGTAAGTAATTAAGCATAAGAAAAAAAATCCCAGCAGGTGTAGTGCTGGGATTAGGTGTCTTCTGGGCTTAGTTATTATCGTTATCAAAAAAGTATAACTCAGTTTTTACTTAATTAATTTTCTTTTCAATTAGCTTCAATTTACTTAACTGTTGCTCTTTTTTCTGATCATTTTCGATCTTAATAACTATAGCTAAAATAAAAAGCATCATTATAAAAAATAGGAAAATCAAATGCTTTCTCATTATTTATTCCTTCTTTTAATGTTTTAGCATGCCTTTTCCCATTGCAAATAGATATGACATAAGAAACCAAAATTTAGCTCGATGCTTTGAAATATGGCTTTAGCCATATTTCAAAGTCGGGCAACTTTGCGCTTGCTATAATCTGATTAGCTATGAGAAAAACCAAGCAAAGTACCGATCAACTAATATCTTTTAGGGTCGATCTGGCACCAGTCATAGGTCTTTTCTTTGACACTATTTGGCTGAAATGAATAGCAATTTTTCGTCATGATTCTGACTAGTGTTTCACCATCACTTTCTCTAATTTGTAGTGGATATTTTTTAAGTACAGCCATATCAGTTCTACGTTCATTAATTTCATCTTTGCTTGGCACGTACAAGAATATTGCCAAGATGAATACCATCATCACAGCGACAAACGTGCTGGCAAAAATAATGATAAATTTTAAGTTGAGCCTTTTTGTAGCTTCGTTTAATTCTTGAATACTATTGTTTAATGCAGCTGTATGTTTCTTATTTGCGTTTTCTAGCGATTTTTCAGCCTTATTGAGTACTCCGTTAGCGATTTGGTTGTAAAATACCTCTAATCGCTTGTTATCGTCTGCTATGGCCTCTCTATATTCCTTCATGGAGGCCAGTAAAATATATAGTTGATCGTCTAAGTCGTTTTGGTTGCTCATAGCGATGGGCCACTTCTTTCATATTTAATACGCTGTGTCTGTTTCATCTTTTGCTCTTGTTCCAATTTCAATCTTTGTCTTTGCTCTTGTTCCAGACGTTGTGCTTCCCGATCTTTCTTCCATTGTTTGAAACCTTGCTCAACATGGTTGAACCCTTGTTCTAAGGTCTTTTCCTTGTGCTGTTGTTTGTTTTGGAGCTGTTGGCTGTTTTGCTGTTTGATCGTATCGTTAAAACGGCTAATTTCAGTATCTATGCCTTTTCTGCGCATCTGGGTAACTTTACTACCCTCATGGATGGTAGCTTGTAGATCCTTGCCTTGATCGGCATAACTACGGTGGTCGATTCTTTCCCGATACCCTGCATGTTCGAGGGCATGATTGGCTAAGTTTGCCCAGGTGGCTCGGATCTGTTTAATTTCTTCCTGGCTTGTTCCCATGCCCAGGCTTTTTCTCTTGGCATTGCTTAACTCAATATCAGTCTTATCCTTTAGCACCAGATTATGATCTTGATCCAGTTCAGCCTTACGTGTAGTCAGCAAGATATGCGCATGATGGTTTTTATCATCCCCTCCTTTGCTGGGTGCATGGATGGCTAAATCTGCAATCACCCCATAACGGTCTACTAATGATTGGGCAAACTCTTTAGCCAATTCTTTTCGCTGTTCTTCGTCCAGTTCATCAGGTAAAGCGATAACCCATTCACGTGCGGTTCGGGCATCTTTTCGATTCTCAGATTTTTCTGCCAGATTCCAAACTTGGCTTCGGTCTAATTCAGTATCCAAGTTAGAAAGAATCTCTGTATAAACCACACCTTCTTTTCTTGTGAAGTCATGGGTTAACCCTGTCCGTTCATCTTTCAATTTTTCTCCTGCACGGTAAGCCATAGATGCAACTGCAGTTCGTCCCGAACTTCGGTTAACGGTCTTAGTAGTACAGTGATAAATTGCCATGCCTTAGCCTTGTGGTGGTTTTGCTTTTGCTTTTAAAAATTGCGTAGCAGTTTTTTGGGGTTAAGGGGTATCCCCTTACGCAAACTTTGACTTGGATGAAATCCAAGTCGTAAGTGCGCATTTCATGAAAAACACGATAGCATATAGCCCGCTTGAATTTCAATTCATAGGGCCTTATGCTTGAGTGGTTTTCTATATCCCGAAATCTGAATCATGACAAAAGCTGCTGAAAATCTCGAAAAGAAAATCGAAGCCCAGTTAGAAAAGTTGAAACAGCTAAAAGCTCGTAAACAGGCTATTGAAGCGAGAGAAAAATCAAAGCAAAAAGAACAGCAGAGAAAGGATGATACTCGACGTAAAATTTTGCTTGGTTCTTATTTAATTAAAAAGATGCAAAGTAATGAAGCCAACAAAGAAAAAATACTCGCTGAACTCAACGAGTATTTAACAGAAGATCGGGATAGACAGCTTTTTGACTTACCAAATATTGAGATATCTAAATAATGCAAAAAACACTAATTTTATGGGGTGGAATTTTAGCGACAATCATGGGTTCGCAAAATCTTAGTGCATGTATGCCACACTCACCAAATGAGGTATTTATAGCAAGGGTTCAATCATTTGAATCAGATAAAAATCAGACTAAATTTCAATTTTCTAACCATAATTTTATTTTTCGCCCATTAATAGCTTGGTTTAGATATTCTAGCCCAAATGAATGGAATGGCGATTTTAAAATTAAGAATATAAAAAAAGGAAATTTGATAATTGGTTTAGCATATCCGCCAGATGGTAACCAAGCAAGAAATTATCAGGTAAGTTCACTGGCACTACTTCACTGTAATAATGATGTTATATCAATAAGTAAGCCATCCACTCCTTTTTTAGCATGGGATAGAGCAAAAGGACGTTGTTTCTATACTGATAAGAGTGGTTTATTGAACGGCTTTCTTGAAAAAGATCAGGCATATTATTTACATAAAATTCAAGCTAAATATCCGACTTGCCGTAAACTGTACTCAGCATTCCCTATGACGTAATGTATATAAAATCTTAGTCTTTGAAGTCTGTTTCAGTCCGCAATGCTTTAAAAATCCGCTTTGCGGTTTCCTCTCGGACGGATGTAGGGTCACGTAAAATATTGGCAATCCATATTGAAAAGGCTGGGTAATCTTTATTGTCGGCTAAGTCAGAGATGCTATGAACCTTAGATAATACTGAACTGTAGGTCTTAATTTGACTGTCAGATAAGTTGCTGAACATATCTATAGTTTTTTGATCTCGCTGAGATTCTATTTTTTTAGGTGACAATTTTTGCTTAAATTTTAATTCTATGTGTGTGAACTTACGCCCTGTTTTTAACAGTTTATATTTGATTGTAATGGGAGATTTTTCATTAAGTTCATCAATTGCGGTATCTATTACCCATCTTTTTAAGTCTGCCGTTAATGGATACTTATTATTCAGATCAAGCATATTGCGCAAGTCATCAAGCCTTATTTTTCGATAACCTGTACTCTTGAATTGCATCATTAATTCATAAAATCGAACGCTATACCCACTACTTACTCCTGCTATGTCTTGAAGAAAATATTGTGTGAAGTTAGATGATAAGTTACTAATAAAGGGTAATACAGACTTACTAAACCTTATTGCCGCCAAAATATAATCTTCTGCATAAGGATCGCTCCCTGTCACCTCTTGGATAAATTCAGGATTAGCCAAAGCCCAATCACTATTGTATTTCATGATGTCTTGAACCCATCGAGTTTTAAATGTCCCTGCTTCAGTTGTTATTGTAATAACTCTATTAAAAAGTCGATCACATGCTTCTCTAATTTCTCTGCTTGCTGTTTTTGGGTTAACACCTAACTCAATAAATGATTCCCTTGTGACGCAATAACCTGTGTTATCTGTCACTTCTTCGCCTTTGGGTATACAGGCTATAGCCGCCAAAATTAAGCGCTGTTCATTCAAAGACAGTTGATAACTAGCTTCAATAATATTATTTGCTTTGACTACTAAGAGCTTACTCATTTTTGTATTCCTTATTATTAATTATGAGAATAATATATCGCCTCATAGTTATGCGTC
>NZ_VPED01000053.1:0-7660 GCF_013417335.1 Acinetobacter sp. YH16031 | reverse complement strand
GAACGACAGGGAGATAAATATCCATCGCCAGTGAAGCGAGGATGTCGAAAGGAGCCATCAGCAGCAGTGCTGCCGGCAGCGTATAGGCCCACGCGGGGCGTTGTTTTTGTTTATCAGTCATTTATGTGTTTTTCTATTCCATCAATAATTGATTTCCAATCATCAACGTGTAATTCGTGTCCTGTACCTTCAAGGGTGATTAGATTTGAACCTTTTATTTTTTCTAGTAAAAAACCTGCATTCTTATAATGCCAAATTTTGTCGTCTGTTCCGTGGATAATTAAGGTGGGTTGTTTGATTTCGTTTAATCTGTTCCAATATTCTTCACCACCACCACCTTGCGATGCAGCGTGATTGAACATACTTATATAATTGTTGGCTCTATTGAACTCAGCTCTTATCAGTTTTTCACTTCTTTGTTTGTCAAATTGTTTCTTGCCACTCATTAATTCTGCACCCTGAATTAAATAGTTTACCACACTGTCTTCATTTGTCCAATTGACTGTACCTGCTTTACTATGGAAATCTAAAATACTCGTGTCCATTTCAGGTATAGTTGGGTCTGAGTCTCCCCAAGGGCCTGATGACATAAGAGTTAAGGAGTTAACTCTGTCGGCAAACTTTATTGATGCTATTTGAGAAATTAGTCCGCCCAAAGAAATCCCCACAAAATGTGCTTTGTCAATCTTGTAGCCATCCAATATTGAAATAGCGTCATTAGTTAAGTCAACAATATCGTATGGAGTAGAACCTGGTTCATAATTAGTGGATTTTCCTACATCTCTGTTGTCGTAACGAATAACAAAAAATCCTTTTTCAGATAATTGTTGGCAAAATTCAGTGTCCCAATACAGCATTGATACGGTTGCACCTGCTACCAAAAGGATTGCTGGATTTTTCTTATTTCCAAAACTTTCCGTACAGAGTTCAATGCCGTTTGTTTTAATTATTTTCTCTTTCATTTCTGTTTTCCTTTGTTTGCAACTGATTATTATCAGTCCTAAAATTAATATCCAAAGTAGTTTTTTTTTCATTTATCAATGTTTAACTGTTATGCTGGTATCTTTCACAATGCCCGCTAACGTTTTCGGGCTTTGCGAGGGAGCGGATTTTAGCATAAGACTTCCAAGCGAAGACGGAACTTTAAATATAACAAAAATCTTTGAACGGAAACAATAACCCGCTCTCTTGCAAAACCGATGTTATCGGCTTTACTTCATTAATTCAATAGTTCGTTCAATATTTATTTCTTGTAAGAACGTTTTATCGTGGGAAATTACAATTAAAGTTCCTTCATATTCATTGATTGCATTGGTTAAAATTTCGATGTTTTGAAGGTCTAAATTATTGGTAGGTTCATCTAAGATAATAATGTCGGGAGATTGATTAGCAATGTTTAAACAACACAACATTAACCGCATTCTTTCTCCGCCACTCAATGTATGACAAGGCTTATCCCAATCATCTTTTGAAAATAAAAAACGGTCTAATCTGATTTTTACTTCGTGTTCCTGAAGGCCGGTTTGATTAAATTCTTGAGCTTGTTCATAAATCTGTAAATGATTATTGATTAAAGAATAATCTTGGTCAATATAAACAGAATGACTTTCAGCAATAAATATTTTTCCTTCCGTTGGTTTAAGTTTTCCGAGTATTATTTGGATAAGTGTGGTTTTTCCTGTTCCATTTTTTCCGTTGATAGCAATTCGTTCACCGCTGACAATTTGAATGTTTAGAGGTTTCTCCCATAATAAACCTCCTGTTTTATATGCGAAATTGATATTTTCTGCTATAAACAGATTTTTACCTTTATGAAGATTGGAAGAATCAAATTCAAATTTCATTTGTTCTATATCAGAAACGGAAAGCCTCAAATCTTGAAGTTCTTCTTTTATACCATTAATTTTATCTGAATGAACTCCGGCAATTTTTGCTGAGCTTCTTTCAGCATTATTCTTCCAAGCATCTGATACTATCTTGGGAAGTCCAGCTTTTCCTAAATTCTTTTTTGCTCGAACATCTAATTTTTGTTGTCGTTCAATTGTTTTTCGCTCCTTTTCTTTCGCCTTTCTAAGTGCTTTTTCTTTGCTCTGAATATCTTGACTTAAGGCGTTTTGTTCAATTTCTTTTTGCTCTTTATAAAATTCATAGTTTCCGCCATAAACTTTAATTTCATTTCTGTTGAGCTCACAAATAGGATTTAATAACTGAAGTAACTCTCGGTCGTGGCTAACGATTATAAAAGTTGCTCTTGAGGTTTGAATAAAATCGTATAGTAAGTCTCTACTGGATTTGTCAAGATGATTACTGGGTTCATCTAATAAAACAAATGATGGTTGATGAATAAATATACCTGCGAGAAAGACTTTTGTTTTTTGTCCTCCACTTAATTCGCTTAATTTTTGAGATAGTGATAAATCAGAAATATCCCAATAGCTTAGGGCTTCTTGACATTTTTCTTCTATCGTCCAATCGTCATTTAAAAGGCTATAATTCTTTTCATCTACACTTCCGTTTAAAATTTCGTGTAAAGCATTGAGTTTGGTTTCAACTTGTAAGGCTTGGGCAATTGTCAAATCATTAAACTGACCGAAAATTTGAGGAATATAATAGGGTTTGGTTTCGGAGGAAATTTGTCCGTCATCAGGTTCTAATTCCTTGGCTATAAGTTTGAGTAAAGTAGATTTTCCAACACCATTATTGCCAATTAATGCAATTTTATCGGAATGGTTTACTGTCATACTTAAATTAGTAAACAGCGTATTTTTATTGGGATGTGAATAGGATAAATTTTGAATCGTAAGCATAATTAATTTCTTTTTGAGTTTAACAAAAGTGGGAGCCCAATTTTTTGAGCTGATTGTTAGATTGTCTAAGAAATTAATTTTTACATTTTCTGCTTACTTTTTATTTATGTTGCAAATATAATATTTTTTCTGAACTACTTTATTTCGTATTGCCGATAACATAGTAATTTACGAAGTAAATAATAGAAAAGTTTCGTGAAATATTCCCTATATCCGTATTTCGTGTAATTACTTTGTTAAAAGTAATAAATTCTTTGATAGTCTATATTATCTAAATAACATTTGTATGAATAGCGAGGTTTTTATTTAAAATTTTTAAATTCTCAATCATGGATCACGAAACTCTACAATTGATACTTTATTAATCTATTTCATTACTTAACATAATTCTTATTATACACCAAAGATTTTTAGGTTAAAACACTGATATTGTGAGAGTACCGTTTTGGATAAATTATTTTATAGCTAAAACTACTCTGAAAGGTGCATTTTTACGTTGAGAGAGGATATTCAAATCGGTCAACAGGTAGTGTAAAAATTTATAAATTTTTATTTATTTCATCTAAAATAGATAATTGATTTATAGAAGCTGACTTTTGTTTTTTGATTTCCTTTTCAATTTTTATTAAATGGTCGTTTCCGTGCTGAAAAAGTATATATTCTATATACTTTTTTAAGCTCATTCCGTTAGCACTTGCAAGAATTGATAAACGTCTTTCAGTTTCCAGATCTAAATCAATTAACTTTCTTTTCATTACATAAAGTTAAAATTGCCACCACTTTTTTTTCTTTTCCTGTACTTGTTTTGGTTGGTTAGATTCTGGCTCTTTTTTAGGAGCTTCCAACAGGAGAATTGTCTTTTGTAAATCTATTATTCTACCCTCTTTTTCTTGTAAAAGCAACTCTTTATTTTTTAATTCTTGTTCAAATAAAGCAAGTTTTGTCTTTAATGAGTTTACATCTTCTTGCCTCTGCCATATTTCGGCTATGTCATACTTTTGCCTCTGTGGTTTCTTGATATCTTTTAGAGGTTCGTATATAGAAAATAAGTAATTAACTTCTATTAATACTTTATTCCCTTTTTTTTGTAAGTATGGTACAGATTCAGAGTTAGCGAACAATCTTCTTATTGTCCTCTCGCTTTTTCCTGTTTTTTTTACAGCTTCTTTTACATCTATGTAATTCATAATAACAAAAGTTTGAAACTATGACAAAAGTATGTCAAAATATATAGATGACATACTTTTGTCACCCTACTTTTTCATGTGTTTTTGTTCAAAAATCTGCTCAGCTTTGTGTTTCAATGAACCAATAAGATATGCTTTTAGATTTTTGATTTCATATAGTACAGATTGAGCTTTTAATTCGACCAAGAAATCCAATAATTCTTCTTCGGACAGATGGTTGTACAAGCTTTCAAATAAGCTAAGATTGTTGTTTAATTCCTTATTAGTAAAATCGTAATTATATTTTAAATAATCTTCTATGTTTTTAGGGATAAACCAACGATTTGACATTTGTTTCATTGTTTTTTGTTTCTTCAATGATTCATCTTCAAATTGTGGTTGATGAATCGGAATAAAACGAATGCCTGTAATTTTACGACCTGTTTTTATTGTTTCATAATGAAAAGTATAAGGACTACATTTATCAAGTTCTTTTTTTGCAGGTTCGATAACTTTTTGAATAAAACCACCCGTTAACTTGTATTTATCAGCAATATTAAATATATCTTTTAATTTATCTATTGAATAATTAATAGGAGTTTTCTGATTAGATAATAATTCGTAAAAACGCATAGTATATACACTTTCAAATTCCATAGCTACTTTAAGTTCATACTTTTTAAAGCCTTTTGAAAAATCTAAAAATGCTTCTACTATTTTTGGATTTATTCTGAAAGTAGCAATCTCTGTATTTTTCTTAATTTTAGGCTCTGAAATTACTGAAATTAACTCCCAATCATTTTCATCTTCATACTCAAAGAATTTTTTAGCTAAATTTCTTAAAGCTGATTTTATTCGAATATGGTTAGTATCTGTTTCGTTTTGTAAAAATAATTTAATAGGCATACTAACAATGCTAGTATTTTGATTGTCTTGTTCAATAACTATTTTGTCTTTTAATTTTTGATTTTGTATTAATCCTTGAAAAAGCTCTACAAGACGATAAAGAATACGTTTCTCGTAAACAGAATAATCATATTTAGCAGTCGTTAAGATGTAAGACTGTAATACTTCTTTATTATTAATTTTAGACATAAGTTATAGTATTGAAAAGTAAATTTATATAAATACTATAACTTACACAAATATAAGTTATAGTATTTATTCAAAAAGTTATAGTTAGACTTTTTAATACCCTTGCAATATATATGATATATAAATATATATCCGTTTTTTGTCGAAAGTCGATAAGTAATGTTAGATAAGCTATGTTTAATTAATACAAAAACATGGTAATTTTTTAGTTTTTAAGGGTGTGATTTTCTTCAAAAAATCACTTTTGGGAGCTTGCGTGAAATGCACTGTTTTCGTTAGAGTGGAAAAACAAAAACAAATTGACGTGACTTTTTTATGCGCACCAGGGGGGGGGCGGATTTTTTATTTTTGATAAATTTATCTAATTTAATTAACTGATTTTTAATTCATTAATGTATTTTTGTTGCTCAAATTTAATGTTTAACCATAAATTTGAAAGCGAAACGATTTTAAAACGGCTTCTTTTGAGGTCGTTTTTTTTGCGTTTTAAGACATTTTATTTTTAATCATTAGGAAATTATAGCAAAAAGTATTTAAAGCTATTTAAAGCTAAATATTAACTATCCACAAGCTTATTCACTCCTTAATTTGAGTTAAAAACAAGTGGCTTTTTAATTATTAGATAAAATAACAATGAAGAATTACCAAAGTAAAACAAATCAAAAGAAAACAAAGGTAAGTTTCGCACCATTAAATTTTAGCATAAAGCCGTTTCACTTTTTATATAAAATTTAGTGATGCTGCACTTGTTGAAATGGCTTTCTTTTTTTTCGTTTTTTCTTTTCTAAAATGGTTTTTTTTAAGCTAAATTTTCTTAAAAAATATCTTAAAATTTCAATTAGATGCAAGATATGGATTTGTGTAGACACTCAAATCACAATATTGCCTTTTCAGAAAAAAGGAAAGTAAAAATCGGAACTCTTTTTTACGTGAAATTTGATAGTAATTGTGAGTAGCGAGAGGGAACTCCACACGATGGAGTTATAATATTGGTTATCATTGATTTAGTATTTTTAAAAAAATTAAATGTATGTTTTTTGTACATACATTTTAGTTTTTTTTCTTATATATGATTGCTAATCAATTTTTTATGTGTGTAATTATCTACATACATTTTGATATTTACTAATTTTGGAGAAAATTATATACAGAGAAAAATCGATCAAAATTGAGTATTCCGAATGAAAGTAGGAATAGCAAGCAGTAATCACGGAGACCGAGATTGGTTTTTATATTCCTATGATTTACAAATTGTTATAAATAATAATACATACTTTATAAATTAAAAAGTATGTATTATAAGTGTAACTTGTTGATATATAATGTTGTTAACTTACTCTCTAAAAGTATGTTTTTCAAAATAAGCAAGTAGTATAAAATGCATCGTTTTATTAATTTTTATACTAAAATCAGAAAATAGCAAGGTGTGTTTTTTGTTGCAAAAAACTTAGGATAATGACATGAAAAAACCTCCAAATGGAGGTTTATATTTTACATAAAAGGTGTTATAGCTTTTACTGAACCGAAGTTGTACGCTGTCTTTTATTCTTTACATAAATTTTCTCTAAGGATTTGTCCAATCCAACTTATACTAGCTACAATTTCAAAATCTGTAATTTCTAAACGATCTGCTAATATTTCATTATCTGATGGAATATATTTATCTCCATAATATTTTTCATCACCAACTTTAATATTGGGTTTTGTTACTCTGATTTCCATTAAGCCATATGATACAAATTCAGAACCACCATTGTCTAATTCCAATTCTTCAACATCATTTTCTATGAAAAACATTAAATCAGGCAACGGAGTTTTTTCAATAATATTTGTTCCTGTAATGAATTGGTCATAATCAATTTTTTTCTCTAAAAATGATTTAAAAAGTAAACCAGTAAGTGATGCTTTGTCTGTGTCTTCACACTTGTCAATAATAAATAATAATTTTTCGCCAACTTTTGTTCTATACTTTAAATCTTCTTCTATTTTATTAATTTGTTCTTCTATTTTATTTTCAGAAATTGATTTTAGTTCATATAAAAATGTAAGAATTTTTTTAAGAAATAGCTTATCCTTGATATTGGTTACTGTATTAAAAGTTCCTATAATTGTTGAAAGTAGTGGGACATCTTTTAGTAATCCTTCAGCAATATTTGAATCAATTACCACTTCAGTTAAGTCTTTGGTAACAGCTTGAAATTCTTTATCTTTTATGACTTGAATAAGATTTGTACCGAGTGAACTCATTTAATAATTTAGTTTTAGTAAGGTTGCGTACAACGGGAAACGCATTGGCGAAGTGGCGGATAAATTGAACCGAAAGTTCAATTTAGCAGTGACGTAGCCGATGTGTTTCCACAGAAGCTAAATTATTAAAAAAAAGCTGAATGTGGGACACATTCGGCGGAATAAAAAGCACAAAAGTTGAATTTTGAACTTAACCCGCCATTTTGCCAATGCGATGTTGAACTGAACAAGGGAAATGAGCGGTATCCTGCCAGACAGGATACCGACATTCACGAGGTTTCGATGGTTAGTGCGCCGCATCGGAGCGGGCCTGCTACCAGTCGTCGGTTAGACGACTGGCGACTT
>NZ_VPED01000052.1:0-7662 GCF_013417335.1 Acinetobacter sp. YH16031 | reverse complement strand
ATGTTTACAGTTTTCGTCTCCTGTTTTGCATTCAGTTGCCCTGTGTCATAAACGTCAGCAGCATATTGATCGGCATTGGATTGACAGCCTGATAAAGCGGTAATCGAGGCGGTTAGTAGGGCTATGCTTAACAGTGTTTTTTTGAGCTCATGTGACTTCCTGTTTCTTAATGTAAAAAAAACATTTTTAGGAATTATCCGTAAAAAGTAAAGGCTAAAGGTGGTGGTTGATTTTCCGGTAATGGTGCCAACTTACTGATTTAGTGCATGATGGTGTTTTTGAGGTGCTCCAGTGGCTTCCATTTCCATCAGATGTCCTTCCTGGGGTCGGTTTGGGAAATGGAAATTATTGTACGTTAAGAACATAATTTAACCGTTTCTGATTGGTAACTGATTGATTTATTGTTACTGACTATCGCATTTAAGTTATTGCGCTCACGCTGTCGCATTTAGGTTGTCTCATTACCCAAACATACAGGCTAAATGCCGTATAGTGCAGGAGTACACCCTATTGCGATAGCGCGATCTGTTCAAAAAACAGGCTTAACGTACAATAATTTCCAATCTCCAAACTCACCCCTTATTCACGCTGGCCAACCTGTTTCGGGCGGACCAAATGATACGTCAGTGGGAGAGATCTCACTAAAAACTGGGGATAACGCCTTAAATGGCGAAGAAACGGTCTAAATAGGCTGATTCAAGGCATTTACGGGAGAAAAAATCGGCTCAAACATGAAGAAATGAAATGACTGAGTTAGCCGAGAAGAATTTCCCCGCTTATTCGCACCTTCCCTAACTTTGCAACAGTGTCTTATATTTTGTATAACTTAGTAAACATATTTAACCTGACAGACACCTAATAAAAATAAGTAACTGCCAGGTTAAGTTTTAGCTAGTTCAATTATATGGAAATCATTTTATAAATCTTGGTCGAAATCATAAACTTTACCATTTTTCACCAATCGCTGTTTTTCAATAAATTTATCGTTTAGTAGGGAACAACCTTTTTTAATCTTACTTTCAATAAAGGATAACTCTAAACTAGTATCTACGAAACATTCGGATGTTATTTTTTTATCTTTATTAATTGAAAGTTTTTGTATTAGCTCAGGATGTTGTTTGTGGTATAAATCATTAAACCAAAAAAAATGAGCAATGTTATAGTTGCCTTTTGTATTACCGCCATACAACGATTTACCATCATCATAAATAGCAGTTCCATGGTCTGAAATAAAAGATAAATATGCAAGTCCATCTGTATTTTTTAACACATTAATGAAATCGCTTATCTGTTTATCAACAGAAAATAATTCTGAATTAGCATAGCTATTTTCTAATTTATCCTTATCTTTTAAAGATGGAGTTGAATATGTTTTTTCATTAAAAGATGGTTTGAAAACATCATAATTTGATGGATACCTTGTATGATACAGATAATGACTCCCGATAGTTTTATAAACTATGAGCTTTTTCTTGCTTTTATTATTTAATATTTTCTCTAATGTATTCACGTTGACATCAGATACAACATAATGATCAGCTTCATTTGCAATTAAATTTATTTCATTATCTCCTATGTGACTTTTACTCAGATAAGAAACATACCAAGTTTCATATCCAGCCTCTTTATAAGCACTAATTATTGATGTTTCATTAAAAAGACCATTATCATACACACCTTTTCTAGAAAGGATCATTGGTGTGGAAACTAAAGTATATGCTCCTTGAGATATTGTGTTTTTAAAAGAAACTAAATTTTCTTTATCTAAATTTGGGGTTGTGTTTTTAGGGTAACCATTAAAATGTAAATAATCTCCTCTATTAGTTTCGCCTAAAAAAAGAACCACTGTTTGCTTATCATTTATTGTAGATTTAGAATCCCACTTGAAGTTTTTTTTATCTTTTATAATTTGTGCGTTTTTCTTAAGTTCAGATAAACCTTTATTAATTTCTTTCAAAGCTAATCCTAATGGCTTAAAGGCGATTAACAAAGAAACAAACAGAATAATGAAAATATAAAAATGCCTTAACTGAAATTTAGAGTCTCTTTTTCCAATAAGAATAAATAAGAAGTTACATGCTATGATTAGTAGCCCTATGATTTCTTTTGTTGAAAAGAAAAAATTACTATTAATCTCATCTGGGTTAGTATCAAGAATAATATTAATGATTTCATTTGGCACCTGATGAAAATACCAGGAGGTCATTCGATATGTCATTAAATCAACAAATAGAAGTGAAATAATAAAACTTGATATTGATAAAGAAATAATTGAATTAATTTTTGAAGTGTAACCATAGAAAAAAATAACACCAAGTATGATAAGCGTTAAGGAGTAATAAATATTACTAGCGATTATTCTATGGGAAGTATTAATTATAAAAATTAGATTAATAATACATAAAGCTATGTATATGTTTTTTTGATGGTTTTTTGAAATTTTATTGATGATGTTCATTATTTGATAACATAGATATAAGTAAGTAAGTAAGTAAGTAAGTTTAAAAAAAAAATCATAGGAAATCATTATTTAATTAAAAAGCCGCTCTCGGTAATGCTGCCAACTTACTGATTTAGTGTATGATGGTGATTTTTAGGTGCTTGCATGGCTTCCATTTCCATCAGATGTCCTTCCTGCTCCGCTACTGAAGGCGTGGTGCGTAACGGCAAAAGCACTGCCGGACATCAGCGCTATCTCTGCTCTCATTGCTGTAAAACATGGCAACTACAGTTCACTTACACCGCCTCTCAGCCCGGTACGCACCAGAAAATCATTGATATGGCCATGAATGGCGTCGGATGTCGCGCCAGTGCACGCATTATGGGCGTTGGCCTCAACACGGTTTTACGTCACTTAAAAAACTCAGGCCGCAGTCGGTAACCTCGCGTATACAACCGGGCAGTGATGTGATTGTCTGCGCTGAAATGGACGAACATTGGGGCTACGTCGGTGCTAAATCACGTCAGCGCTGGCTGTTTTACGCGTATGACAGGATACGGAGGACGGTTGTGGCGCACGTCTTCGGTGAACGCACTCTGGCCACACTGGAGCGTCTTCTGAGCCTGCTGTCGGCCTTTGAGGTCGTGGTATGGATGACGGATGGTTGGCCGCTGTATGAATCACGCCTGAAGGGAAAGCTGCACGTTATCAGCAAGCGTTACACTCAGCGCATTGAGCGACATAATCTGAATCTGAGACAACATCTGGCAAGGCTGGGACGGAAGTCACTGTCGTTCTCAAAATCGGTGGAGCTGCATGACAAGGTCATCGGGCATTATCTGAACATAAAACACTATCAGTAAGTTGGAGTCATTACCAAGAACCGATACGCCCCTCGCGCACTTCTGCTATTGAAAAAGCCATATTTAAGCTCACTTTTTTTACTCTGAATATAACCTGTTAGAGAGGATTTTCTTGAGATCGTCCGTCTGTCGTCGTAGTCTCTTATCCAGAAACGAAAAAACCACCTGGGGAGGTGGTTTTTCGAAGGTTCAGTAAGTTGGGGAACTTCTGAACCGTGGTAACAGGGTGTACAAGACCGCTGCCACCAAATTCGTCCTTCCAGTTTAGCCGTAGTTTGGCTCTAACTTCAAGAACTCTGCATCAGTAATCTCTTGTACACCCTCTACCAGTGGCTGCTGCCAGTGGCGTTAAGTCGTGTCTTTTCGGGTTGGACTCAAGACGATAGTTACCGGATAAGGCGCAGCGGTCGGACTGAACGGGGGGTTCGTGCACACAGTCCAGCTTGGAGCGAACTGCCTACCCGGAGCTGAGTGTCAGGCGTGGAATGAGATAAACGCGGCCATAACAGCGGAATGACACCGGTAAACCGAAAGGCAGGAACAGGAGAGCGCACGAGGGAGCCATCAGGGGGAAACGCCTGGTATCTTTATAGTCCTGTCGGGTTTCGCCACCACTGATTTGAGCGTCAGATTTCGTGATGCTCGTCAGGGGGGCGGAGCCTATGGAAAAACGGCAGCTCCGTATCCTCTTCCTGTCCTGCTTGCCATGCCGTATGCCTTTGCTCTTATCCGTTTGCAGGTAACGCCCGCCGCAGCCGAACGTCAGGAGCGGAAGCGACCGAGTGAGCGAGGAGGCGTCATATCACTGTAACCTCCATTTTCTCCTGTACGCCCTGCAGCTGCATTTTTCCCCTGCCACATGAAGCACTTTTATTAAGTGTTACTCCGCCGTAACATATTGAGCCAGTATACACTCCGCTAGCGCTACGTGACTGGTTCAGGGCTGCGCCCCGAAACCCGCCAAAAGCCTGACGCGCCTGCGGCTTGTCCAACCCCGCGCCGACCGGGAAAGGCTTTCCCGCCCGTCCCGGCGTTATCAGGAGGCCGGTTTGTCAGAGAAACGGAACAAGATGCTCACCATGTGGGTGACGGAGGACGAGCACCGGCGGCTGCTTGAGCGCTGTGACGGCAGGCCGCTGGCGGCCTGGATGCGGCAGACCTGCCTGGACGAAAAGCCTGCGCGCACCGGAAAGCTCCCCTCAATTTCGCCGGCGCTGCTGCGCCAGCTTGCCGGCATGGGCAATAACCTGAACCAGATAGCCCGCCGTGTTAACACCGGCGGCGGTACTGGCCATGACAGGGTACAGATTGTGGCGGCGCTGATGGCCATCGATGCCGGACTTGAGCGGCTGCGGCACGCCGTTCTTGAGAAAGGAACGGACGATGATCGTTAAATTTCATCCACGCGGTCGCGGCGGTGGCGCCGGGCCGGTGGACTATCTGCTGGGTAAAGACCGGCAGCGTGAAGGCGCCACCGTCCTGCAGGGGAAGCCGGAAGAAGTCCGGGAGCTGATTGACGCGTCGCCTTACGTTAAGAAATACACCTCCGGCGTCCTGTCGTTTGCGGAGGCCGATCTCCCTCCCGGCCAGCGGGAAAAACTGATGGCCAGCTTCGAGCGGGTTCTGATGCCCGGACTCGATAAAGATCAGTACAGCATTCTGTGGGTGGAGCACGCGGACAAGGGGCGTCTGGAGCTGAACTTTCTGATCCCCAATACCGAGCTGCTGACCGGCAGGCGGCTCCAGCCTTACTACGACCGCGCCGACCGGCCGCGCATCGATGCCTGGCAGACTATCGTGAACGGCAGACTGGGGCTGCACGACCCGAACGCGCCGGAAAACCGCCGGGCGCTGGTCACGCCGTCCGGGCTGCCGAAAACGACGCAGGAGGCCGCAGAAGCCATTACCCGGGGACTACTGAGCTTAGCCTCGTCCGGGGAGCTGAAAAGCCGTCAGGATGTCACTGACACTCTTGAAGGTGCAGGTTTTAAGGTGGTGCGCACCACGAAAAGCAGTATCAGCATTGCCGACCCGGACGGGGGGCGAAACATCCGACTGAAGGGAGCTATCTATGAGCAATCTTTTAACGCTAGCGAAGGACTTAGAGCAGCAATCGAAAGCGCAGCAGAAGAGTACTGGCGAGATGCTGAAAGCCGCATTCTGCGAGCACGAGCAGTCTGTCAGAGCGGAACTGAGCGCAAGCGCGAGGAGAATCAGCGACGCCATCCTCGCCCACGAGCAGAGTATGAGCGAGGCGATGGAGAAAAACCGGCGGAGCGTACTGCGGACTGCCGGGCGGACATGGCTCACCATCCTGATGGTGTCAGCGCTGCTGATCGGCACGAGCGGGAGCATACTGTGGTGGCAGGGGCAGCAGATAACCGACAATTACACGCATCTTCGTCAGCAGGAAGATACCCTGGCGAAAATGACCGCCCGGACGTGGGGAGTGCGCTATCAGGAGAGCAGCGACGGCCGGAGGTTTCTTATCCTACCGCCGGGGATGAAAACCGAAGCCATCCCTTACGGCGGGACGACATGGATCCGCCTGAAACAGGAGTAGCGGAAGATGACAGAGCTGGAAAAGCAGTTGCTGAGCGCATTAGAGCAGCTACAGCAGGACTACTCGCAAAGGCTGGACGAATGGGAGAGCGCCTTCGCGGAATGGCGGAGCATGTGTGGGCTTATGCAACGGGAGAACGCGGTGCTGAACGAGCGCGTGTCGGACTTGAGCACGCAGGTGCTGAGTTTAAGCGAGCAGCTGCGCCGCTTGTCCGGGAACTGAATGCCATCGAGCTCCGGCAGAGGGAGAATGAGTATCAGAAAACACTGGAGCTGGAGCGCCAGCCGCAGAAAACCTACCGCGGGCCGACACTTTAAACCATCCAGGCAGCTGACAACCCGCACGAAGAGGGGCTCTTACTTCTCCCGCTAAATAGGTTCGTGATTAAAAAGATCACGGCCTATACCTGGGGGGGAATTATGAAATTGCTTAACGTCATTGAAGCTGTACTTAACTGCCTGTATCTGGCGGCCGGGCTGTGGGACTGGCTGGAGAAGCATTTACCTGTTTTTAAGGCGTTCGCGCTGATTTTAGTGTGACTTTACACGCCATGCATCTGGCTGCATGGCTATGCAGTCGGGTAAAATTTATCTGTCACGAACGGGGCGGTGTATCGGGTGGTTTGTTGCCGGTTTTACCTGACTGCCGCCCCGTTTGTGGCGAACCCGTCCGGAGCGGTGCGGGCAACAGATGTTATGGTAAATAACATCCGTTGTTAATTAAACTTGAAATCAACTTTAATTATAAAAATGAAGCTAGTTAAACCATTCTCCAGCTTCTTTTTCTCTGGCTTTCCCTTCGCTTTTCATTAAATCTTTCCCGCCTTCTGAAATATTTCTGTTTGAGCCGGCGTGAGATTGAATTACATCTGTTTGGGCTGCCTTGTTTTTTAACTCTTGGTCTATGAATTAATTTTCGCGTTTAACTCTTGCCTCTTCCCTGGCTAATGCTAACTTTTGTTTTTCGATTTCAAGCTTTCTTAGTTCATCTTCATATTTCTGATCTCTATTTTTATCGGCTTTGAGCTCAGCTTCGATTCTTTCACGGTGAGCTTTTCTCTCTGCAGAAGCTATGGCTGCTCTCCTGTTCGCTTCTGCTCTTGCTCTTTCTCTCCTTTTTTGCTCAAGCCGTTTGTTTTCCTCAATTTTTTCTCTCTGGATATCCATGAGTCTTTGCTCTTCAGCTTTTCCCTGCTGTTCAGTTTGAGCTACTGCAGATAATTGTTCTTGAAGTGAGTTTGCAAAGCTGCTTCCACTAAAAGAAAGGATGAGGGGTATAATGATTCTTTTCATCGTTTGAATCTTATTTTTTTACCGGGCATGTTGTGTTTGGCTGGATTCTTGTTTCATTATTTTTTGTGGAAATAACAACAGCTAAACCAGTAGTAAACTGACATGGTTTTCCTACTTGAGTTGATGTAAATACCTTTGTCCCTTCTTTGTAAGTTAAAGAAACACCTTCAACGATAGATTTATCTTTGACTAATGTTCCTACTGCGGCACCGACGGCACCACCGCCAACGGCTCCGGCTGTTGTGCAAAGTCCGCTACCACTTCCGACGTTATGACCAGCCACACCGCCAACCACAGCGCCAAGGATTGCCCCAAAGGTTTGTGCAGCTTGTTTGTTTGCAGTGTTATCAACAGCAACCTTCGCAGGCAAAACAGAAATTATGTTTACAGTTTTCGTCTCCTGTTTTGCATTCAGTTGCCCTGTGTCATAAACGTCAGCAGCATATTGATCGGCATTGGATTGACAGCCTGATAAAGCGGTAATCGAGGCGGTTAGTAGGGCTA
>NZ_VPED01000051.1:0-8658 GCF_013417335.1 Acinetobacter sp. YH16031 | reverse complement strand
TTTTGATAGTTCGCTCGTAGACACTCGCTCTATGCATCTATCTAAAGTCAAAATACCTCTTTATTTCGCTCTCATTTGCGTTTTTTGAGCTGTTTTCTGTTTTTCACTATGAGATCTATGTTTTTTAAGTAAAGGCTCTTAAATCGCATTTGAACGCTTTCTATGAAGCTCTTCATAATTAAAGTTTTGGGTTGAAATTTTTAACCTGGATGAAGGGACAAAAAAATTGATCTTTTTACGTTTTTCTAAACTAAGAAATAAATACTTTTTTCCATGCAAAACCAAGCACCGGCCCTACGTCACTTTAGCCAATTTTCCAATCAAGGATCCGGCACACGCCGGGATTTTTTTGTCACACACCACGCATCTAACGATGACAACCTTCAAATCCTTATGCTGTAAGGGTTTGGGTAATTATTTTGTGTGTTAGAAAGCTGCGCAGCAAAAAGCGCATTTTTTAAAATAAGTTATTGATTTTATTTATTAATTTGCTGCGCTCTTCTCTGTGCTCAAAAAACCAATAAAAATGCTCTAAGCAATTGTTATTTAATGAAAAATAGGGTGCGCACCTATCTGCGCTCGAAAAATGGAAAAAAACAGCATAAGTAATTAATATATATAGATAAATACCCTGCGCAGTTATTGAAAATCAAGTTTGCGCAGGTAAAAGCCATAAAAACAGCATAAGTTATTGAAAATTAATTAAAATAATCTGCGCACTTTTCGATAAGCAATAAAACTGTCAATTCGGTCAATTTAACAAATCATACATGACATATTTTTTAGGAATTTAAACCTGTAAAAATCACTCAGTTGATAGATTTTAAGTAAGGTTTTAGAACCTAAATTGAATTCTTATTTCAGGCGTTAAAAGTAGTTAAAAAATTGAGAGTATTCAATATCAGTGAGTTCTATACCTATTTTCTACAAAAGTTCCAAAAATGGACCTTCTTCAATACTCAAGCGTTGAAGTTTAAGAGAAGATAGTAAGAAATCTTATTCGAGGAATTGTGATGAGCACTCATATCACTACTACAGCAAATACAATAATGTTTCCGAAGGCTTGTACTCTTTGCCAATCAAGAAAAAATGTACAGCTTTTTGCAGGACTGTTGGTATGCGATCAATGCCAGGAAAACATCAATCTCACGAATCCAGACACATTCTCGACCAATGATGAGATTGAACAGAAAGCCCAGGATTAACCTGGGTTGCGTATAAGAGTTTTTATGTTAAATATTAGCTAGACACGAGTACTTATAATTAAATGAAAAATGTGCAATATAAATAATATTGTTGAAGTTTTATTCTGTTAAGTTTCGAATATAGCTTAGGAGAGATAGATGGTAGACATTGTTGATCCATCTACACGCAGCCGTATGATGGCTGGAATCAAAGGTAGCAATACAAAGCCTGAATTATTAGTCAGACATTTGCTTCATAAAAAAGGATTTCGGTATCGTTTTCATGTAAAAGATCTTCCGGGAAAACCTGATATTGTTTTGCCAAAATACAGGTCAGTGATTTTTATACACGGCTGTTTCTGGCATGGTCATCAGAATTGTCATCTTTTCAGGTTACCGGCAACGCGGACGGAATTCTGGCAGGAAAAAATCTGCCGTAATCAGGCGAATGATTCCAGAGCTGTAGATATCCTGCGCGCTAGTAATTGGCGAGTCTGCATTGTCTGGGAATGCAGTATTCGGGGAGCCAAAAAAGATCCGGAAAAAGTAGTCAGTACAATTGCTGACTGGCTTGCAGGTGACAGACAGTTTCTTGAAATACGTGACACTCCAAGAGACAGATGATTTTTCAAGTAATACAGCCATACTTATTTATCTGATGACAGGTCAAGCTCCTTGTATTCATCATATAGACAAGCTGAATTGACTGCTGACACCCTGAACTGGTTGCGTTTTTTCTGTTTCCATTTGCCTGTATTCACATCTAGGGCATATTTGCATCCAGGATCATGAACCACTATTCCTGTCGCCAGGGCATCCAGGAATTTCTCAATACTTGCTCCTTTAGCCAGCGACACCTTTGGGCCAAACTGGTAATAGGTAGAGCCTTCAAGTTTGAGGTTAGTGTAGGAAACATAGCAGGTTTTGGTATGTTTATTCTTCCAGTGATTGAGCAGTTTGCTAAAGGTCCATCCAGCTGCAACTTCTCCATTGTCATTTTTCAGAAAATAGCCACCCTCGCTCAGGGTAATTTTCTTTTTCTCCAAATCATATCCTTCAATGAAAAGAGTCAGACATGTTTCCGGATTTCGGATTCCAGTCTGGTGTTTGGCAGTAAAGTAAAGCTGCTGCGGTTGCCTGCGGTTTGCATGGGTATTCATGAAATTTGCATAGCTGTCACGATAGAGTCCGATATCAGGTTCAGGAGTCATTAGGGTAGTACTACTTTTTGATCTTGTTTTTAGCTCCCAGTCCAAGAAATCAGGACTGGCCTTTCCGTTTGGAATGATGCCGAATTCGCACTCGAGGGTAAAACCAGCGCCATTAGGTGCCTCGTAGAAGATAACAGTACCGTCTTTGTCCAATCTTCTGGATCTTATTGGTCCCTTTAAATAGATATCTTTGAGTTTTCCAATCAGAAGCTCCTGACTGTCTGTAAGGCTAGAGTAGTATTCATAAAAAACTGACAGGACCTGTCTGTCTTGGTTCTGTTCGGCATATTCCTGAATTTCCCCTGAAATTTTCTCATCCCATGATCCTGTATAGGCAAAGACTTTGTCTTCAGCCAATCCTAGGATCATGCCTCTTTTCTGGCTGGCATATAGTGCACGTTCTTCTGGTGTCGGTGGTTTCATGATCTTGCTTGGGGCAAGCGAGCAGCCACGGAGGAATCCGGAAAGTCTTATTTCCGGATATTTGGGATAGAGAATAATTTGGGAACCTGTGGCTTCTTCAGTTTCACCTTCCGGTGTGATCCAGAACAGTTTGAGAGGTGCCTTGAATATCGGACCCTTGCTGGATTCTCCATCTGCGCGGATCTCTCCCAGTGGAAAATCCTGAAGAACTTCAAAATTTCCCCCAAAATAGATTTGCTGTTTGGAATTGTCATTATTGGAAAGCGGTTTGAGCAGGATCCGGGTTGCCCCTAGGGCCTGCATTGTCTGTGACATCTGCCTGATAGTCGCCATATACGATCCGGTCATTGTTCTTCTGACCGGATCGTACCTCTATTTGAGTGATTTTTATAGCTTTTACGCAGAAATCTTGTCTTTTTTATGCTCCTGAATTTTTGCTGCCCGTAGAATGTAAGGTTCCAGCAACCTTGCAACGGCAGTGAAGACGGGTACGACAACCGAGTTACCGAACTGCTTGTAGGCCTGTGTATCCGAAACTGGAATACGGAAGAAGTCGTCTCCATCCAGTTTTTGGAAGCCCATCAGTCTGGCACATTCCCGTGGTGTCAGACGACGCGGACGGTTCTTCTGGTTATCAGGATCATCAAAATCTTCTTCTCCCCGCTGCATATCCCAGCCGCGGTCAATCAGGATTTCCGAACCGTCTTTATGATAACGGGCCGAAAGGGTTCTGGCCACGCTACCAGGATTTTTCGGATCTACCAGACCAAAGCCAAAACCGTTACCTTTAGCCTGATGTTTCTTGGCATAGTTGTAAAGATACTTCCAGAGATTTTCAGTCAATATGTATTTGTCTTCTACTTCCTTTTCTAACACGTCCTGTATGGTCGGACGGACTTCAGGGAAGAGTTTACTGATATTTTTCAGGGAAAAGTCGCCCTTGATATCCAGGCTGCGTTTGAAGCCTACCAGTACAATACGCTCACGGTGCTGGGGAAGGAAGTTCTTGCCGTCAATGATTTTTGGATCATTCGGACCACTCGCGTCAGCATCTGCAACATCATAGCCCAGCTCGTCCAGCGTCTTCATGATGATACGGAAGGTATTTCCCTTGTCATGGCTTTTCAGGTTCTTTACATTCTCGAGTACGAAAATAGCTGGCTGTTTTGCTGCAATAATACGTGCCACATCAAAAAACAGTGTTCCTTGTGCTTCACATTCAAAACCATGTGCCTTGCCGAGGGAGTTCTTTTTTGAAACACCTGCCAGAGAGAACGGCTGGCATGGGAAACCGGCCAGTAGTACCTCATGATCCGGAATTTCGTTATCAATATGTTCATAAGCTTCATTGATGTCTATATCCGGATCTTCAGTCAGCGTAACCTGTCTGATATCTTCGTTGAATTTATGATGTTGAGGATCACAGTACCAGTTGGCCTTGTAGGTCCGGATGGCTTCCTTGTTCCATTCGCTGGTAAAAACGCATTGTCCCCCTATTTCCTCAAATCCCTTCCTAATCCCGCCAATCCCGGCAAACAGATCAATAAAACGGAATTTATAGTCCGGATGGTGTGCTGGTGGCTTCGGTAGCATCTTTTGCTGAAGCATCTCCACTTCGCCCTCACTGAGTGCCCGTGGTGCACTCTTTCCATTGAGCCATTTATTCAGCGTTTCACGGGTCCAGTCATACTGTCCAACCCTGCGAAGTATTTCAGCAACAGTTTTCTGGTCGTATGACTCCAAGACCTGATTGACCAGCATTTTGTGCTCTTCAATTTTCTGTTTTTCCTGGGTTAGGTACTTTTCATGCAGGTCATCGGCTTGGGAGAGAAACTCTTTCATCTATAAATCTATATTTGGGTATTTTGAGTGATACTTTATCACTCATTTGACCCAGATATAAGCTAAAACATTCATTGTTGCTCATAAAACATCCATTAAAAAGCTGATAGGGGAAAAGCAGCCCTGAATGTAGGTCCAACTGGGCCTTGAGCTTTGTATTTTGCAGTAAACGTCTGATCTGACGTTTTGAAATATGAAGTAACTGAGCAGACTAGGTTTGAGGTATGCGTTGATCGCAGATTTCCTGCAAGATTGACAATCTTTTAAGTTCTTTATCTGGCATGACGCTAACATATAAAATCGTCTGCTTCGACAATCGCAAAAGCACATATTCTAAAAGTGAACATTTTTACTTTGGAGAAATCAGACATTTCTATTTTGGGCTTACAAACCAACTTCGCGTAAGAGATTTTATGTTAAATAAGAAACTGTATATTTAATATACTATTTGAATGAAGGGGGTTCCCATGTATCACTAAACTCATCTTCAATCTCTTCATATAAAGTATTTGTTGTGATTACTGTGAGAGTTTTTTCATAAGATCCCAATGTGATACTTTCCTCAATTGCTTTAATACGATGATTTGTATCAATCCATTCATTAAGAAAAATTTCTTTTTTTGATAGCTCAGTTGAAATTATATTTTTATTTGGTAAGACTTTGTTTTTTATATAAATACACTTTCCAAACTTACGTAGTTCCTTAGTATCGAAAACAGCATCTACTTTACCATTTGAACTGATAATTAATAGCGCAGGTGCTTCAGTAAGTTCAATATATCGTATAGCTGTAGAGGTTAAGGACGTATTGAAAATACTAGCTAAAGACTTAATTGCTTCTAAGCCGTCATTGTATTTATACATTTCCTTTTCAAAAAGAAATTTAGGCATTAGTAAGCAGGTAGAAAAATAGTCTGCTTCTCTTTCATAGGGATCTTTACTGCTCGAACCTGCACTTGAAAAATGAGTACCATTTTTATTAAAGATATTTTCAGGATGTTCAGGTAAAAAATAATGCCCAAATTCATGGGCAATACTGAATCGTTGATATGGAATATTATTGATAGAAGAAGCATAGTAGATTAGGAAATCATTGCCATTCCTAATAAGCGCTCCAGAAATACCATGACTCTTTTGAGATTGAGTTTGTATATCAATCCCTAGTTCTTCACCTAATTTAAAAAGATCTATTTCATAATCGATTAAATCGTAATCCTGTCTAATCTGAGTAGCTGCTTTTTCAATATATTGTTTGGTGTTATTAGACATTATCTTATTCAATGTACTAAGAAATAAATAGTTTATTTATTTCTTAGTGACTCTGCAAATCGTCGAATAGTTTCTCTATCACTATCTGTTAAGTTTTGAAGATCTCTAAATAGAGTGTCCGTATTAGTTCCTTCAAAACTATCTACTCGTCCTAGTAAGTAATCTGTAGATACTTCTAGCGCTATTCCTAATTTTCTCAAATTATCAAAAGATGGTTTTCTTGACCCAGCTTCCAAATGTGAAATTGAGGTAGAAGGAATTTTAGATTTTTCAGCTAATTGAGCTTGAGTTAGTTTACGTAACTCTCTTATCGCTTTAAGCCGTTCAGGAAACACGTAGGTTTCATTAGATTCTGTATTCATAATTCTATTCTACTGATTATATTTTTGTATTTCTATAATAATTCGAAATAGAGAAATTTTGTTGACGAATTCGACAAGTAGTGTTAATAATATTTGTGACAACATTTAGTTGTCGAATTCGACAATATTAGGAGCGAAATATGTCTTTAAAGCCAGGACAGAATACAGGCCGTGATGGTGGGATTTATCGAGAGCAAGGTCCTAGAGGTGGGTTGAGAGATAACTACTCAACTATTCCAGATCGAACTATTGCCCCCCCGACATCAAAGCCAAATTCAAGCTGGGTTCGTGTTGAACGTACGCCAGATAGTAAGCGATGAGCTGTGAAAGACTGTTAAGTACGCTTGGCAGTCTTTTTAATAATTTCATATTAACGAAGGCACTGAGATGACTGATCAAACAATAAATATTTTATGTTCTTGCGGAAGCGATAAGTTTGAGATTCCTAGTAATCCTAAAGCTTCAGATACGATTACTTGTGCTAAATGTGGAGCACAAGAAAAGTATGGAATATTGCAGAAAGAAATAGCTTCTAAAGTTAAAAAACAAGTTGAAGCTAATTTTAAAAAAATGTTGAGAAGAGCGGGTTTTAAATAAGCTAATTGTTGATAGGAGGTCCTGTGTTTCCACCGAAAGAATATATAAAAAAATCTTTTAAACAAGGGGTTGCAATAACTATCCTTTTAGGAGTGATCCCTCTTTTATTAGCTTTATGTCAAGATATTTGGGGAGTCATTTTTCATAAAAGTCATGATCTATCTAACTTTAACGAAATGATGAAGAGCCTTATACCTTCCCATGATAATTATGTCCATATTCTTATTTGGCTTTCGGGAATTTACTGTCTACCTTTATTAATGTTAGTTGTAGCAGAAAGAGAATTAGAAAGGAAAATACCAATACCGAGTTGGATAAAGAATTTTATTCTTAATTTTGAATATGCATTATCAGCTATTTTTAGTGTGATGTTTGTTGCATCAGCTATTTTCTTTACTACAGGTTTTTTCTTCTGTTTTACCAGTTTCGGTGTCTCTTATGGCATTGGATTTGTTGTTATTGGAATAATTCTATTTACTCTCACTATGTATGCACTAGCAGCGATGCTAGAGCTTAAAGACCTATTCGTGAAAAATGATTCCGATTCAGAGAAAAACCTAGATTCTGATAATGAGAAGGAAAGTTAATTTAATACCTATAGTTTTCCTTTTAATAATAAAAAACCCCAGCATCCTGCCGGGGTTTCTCATATTGGGTTGCTAGGTATGACTCCTGTCTTAACTCACGCTCCTGGTGCGATCTTTCTTATTCTTGTTGTTTGGAACATCCTGTTCTCTATGACTTCATCATAGGAAAATTCACCTATCCTGGATAGCCGCAAAGGGCCGAGTTTTATGTGAGCCAAAGCGTACAAAATAGCCTAAATTTCATCCACAGCAATTGGGGATAGTTTTCGCCCTGGAAGAGCTGAGAACATTGGGAAAATGCCAAAATTGAGCATTTTTTAGACGATTTTATTGGCGAAAGATTACAAATCTGCTTAAAAAACACACGAGTTGTTAAAACGTGTATTTTTTGATCTTGAAGGTTGTGTGTTTTTTGTCTTAAACCTTTGATAAATAATATTATTTAAAATCGCATTTCGTATAACGCCCATTATGTTAAATAGAATCAAAAAACCTCCAATAAAATCGTTATAGTATTATTATTTATTGAGTAGATAAGAGAATTAAATTAGTGAAATATTCAAATGAAAAAATAGTAAAAGCTCTCTTACTTTCTCCTTTACCACTACTTTTTTTCACAGCAGTCCTGTTTATCGTAATGAATCAGGAATACAGCCTATACTCGATTTTAGTGGTTCTTGTAGGGCACGGTCTTGTCTACTTGGCTTATTGTATTTTGACTGTACCTTTCAGCTTCATATTCTCAATTCTTTTAAATCGTTATAACAGTCTTAATTTATTAACTATCTGTATTGCCTCTATAATTATTGCTACTCCATTTTTTATTCTTTTTGGATGGAGTCACACAGGAGAAATTTCGAAAGAGTGGTGGAAGATGTATACAGATACATGGACTATCTTTATGGCTCTATTTCCTGGCTTATGTTATTGGCTATTTCTGATTAACCTAAAAGATAAGAAATCAAAGAATATTGAATAAACCATTGCATAGAGATTCTTAAATTTCCCTAAAATTAACATAATACACGTTATACGAATTCCCAAGGCATGGCTTCCAGTCATGCTTTTTTTATCAAAAGACTATAGCTGAATGATAGCGATCCAAATCGCATACAATATCTATCATTAGGCTTAATTCAGTAATTAAATGATAGTGTTATCATTGATCTAATAGAATTAAGAT